>JBQCCU010000423.1:0-4805 GCA_051961935.1 Amnibacterium sp.
ATCAGCGGCCACGCGGGCAGCACGCCGCGCCCGTCCGGCGTGGTCGTGGCGACGAGCGCGGGACGGCTCTCGGCCAGGGTCGTGGCGCTCACAGGCCGCGCCCCCGACGGTTCACGAGGTCGACCAGCAGCGCCGGCGGCGCGAGCCGGGCGGCGATGGCGAGGGCGGCGTACGCCCGCAGCTGCCTGCGGTCGTTGCGCAGGGCGTCGACGGCCCACGCGCGGGCCTCCGGCCGCCGGCCGAGGGCGGCGTGCGCGAACGCGACCTGACCCGCGATGCGCGCGGTGCCCTTCGGGGTGCCGGCGAACTCGGGGAACTTCCGCAGGAGGTAGGAGAGCCCGTCGGCGATGCCCTCCCAGCGGCCCGCGAAGAAGGAGGCGCGCTTCCAGTTGATGACCACCAGCGGCTCGAGCACGCTCACGACCGGGCCGCGCCGGGCGGCGCGGAGCAGCAGGTCGTAGTCCTCGCCGTAGGAGGCGGGCAGCGCCTCGTCGACGAGGCCGACGGCGCCGAGCAGGTCGGCACGGCGCAGCAGGAACGTCGACGGGTGGATCTCGGTGATCCGGGAGTCGAGGAAGTCGCCGAACGTGGCCCGCTGGGGCGGGAGGCGCACGTGGGAGCCGCCCGCCGAGTCGATCCGGATGCCGGTCGCGACGACGCTCGCCTCCGGCGCCGCGGCCCAGGCCGCCAGCTGCGCGGCGAGCTTGCCGGGCAGCCACTCGTCGTCGTCGTCGCAGAACGCGATCAGCGCGCCGGTGGCGGCGAGGACGCCGCTGTTGCGTCCGCCGGCGAGGCCGGGGGTGCGCGTGTTCGAGAGGGTGAGGAGGGTGCGCCCCGCCGGCACGACCACGTCGGCGAGGTCGTCGATCTCGACCTGGTCGAACACGACCAGCACCTCGAGGTCCCCGGGGTGCTCCTGCTGGAGCGCGGCCGTGACGGCCTTGCGGAGCAGGACGGGGCGGCCACGGGTGGCGATCACGACGCTGACCGCGTCGGCGGGGGTGGGCATCAGGCCTCCATCTGACGGGCGGTGAGGTGCTGGTACTTGCGGCGCATCGAGACAGCGGCGTGCACGACGTTCAGGGCGAGCAGCGTCGCGTAGGCGGGCACGAACACGGCGGGCACGCCCCACAGGAGGAAGAGCCAGCAGAGCACGCCCGTGTCGGTCGGCAGGGTGATCCAGGACTGCCGCACGCCGTTGCCGACCGGCTGCCGGTGCACCCGGCCGCTCAGCTGCTCGGCGAGCACCTGGCTCATGAACTGGCCGACCGCGACGACGCAGAACAGCATCGGCAGCAGCGCCGCCGTCGAGCCGATCCGGAGCAGCCCGACCAGCACGGCGAGGTGCACGGACGGCGTCCGGATGGCGTCGACCACGTGGTCGAGCCACTCGCCGGCGATCGAGCCGCGGCCGGTGAGGCGCGCGACCTGTCCGTCGGCGGAGTCGAGCAGGTAGCCGAGCGCGAGCAGCGCGGCCGCCGCGAACCCGGTCCCCACGGAGACCGGTGCGAGGGCGAGCAGCCCGATCCCGACGGCGGAGACCGCGGCGCTCGCCGCGGTCACGCCGTTCGGGGTCGCGCCCACCTGGTAGGCGGCGGCGGCCGCGTACCGGGCGAAGCGCCGGTTCACCCAGCGGGTGTAGGCGGGGAAGCCCGCACCCGGCTTCTGGGCGGCGACGAGCCGGTCGAGGGCGTCACGGTAGCGCCGGTCGGCCGGCGCGACCGTGAGCCGCTGCTCGAGGGCGGTCACTTGACGACCGCCTTCAGGTCGAACGAGGAGCTCGGGGTGCTCTTGTAGTTCGACTGCACCTGCGCCGCGAACACGTTGGTGCCGTCGACCAGCAGCGACGCGGGGACGGTGAACGTCACCGGGTTCGCCTCGGCCGTGGTCGTGCTCGGCGCGGACAGCGCGTAGGTGCTGCCCGTGATGGTGCCGCTCGGCAGGTTCGACCGGCCGACCTCCGTGCCGTTCACGAAGACGATCACGCCGTCGTCGGCGCGGGTCGTGAGGGTGAGGCCACCGGACGGGATGCTCCCCGTCGGGATGTCGAACGACTTCCGGTAGTAGCTCGCCAGCGGTCGGGACCCCGCCGCAGCGGGCAGCTGCGTCGCGATGTCCCCGGTGCCCCAGCCTAGCACGGCCTTCCCGGTCGACCACGACGAGGAGTCGAAGGCGGGGGAGGCCCAGTCGGCCGCCTGCGCGGCGGCCGACTGGGAGTAGGCCCAGGTGGACGCGGTGCCCACGAGCACGCTGCCGCTCGGCAGCGCGACGCCCTGCACCGGGACGACGGGCTTGCCGTCCGCCGTCGCGGTGAGGTCGAAGCTGGACGAGGACGTCGACTTGTAGTTCGAGTGCACCTCGGCCGCGAGCACGTTGGTGCCGCTCGTGAACCGGCTGGCCGGCACGGTGAACGTGACCGGCTTCCCGACGGCGTTCGCCGTGGTCACCGCGCTCGAGGCGTACGTGCCGTTGGTCACGGTGCCGCTGGGCATGTTCGCCCGGCCGACCTCGACCCCGTTCACGTACAGGACCACTCCGTCGTCCGCCCGGGTGGTGAGGGTCACCGTGCCGAGGGAGGCCGGGTCCTTCACCGTGACGGAGTCGCGGTAGTAGGCGGTGAGCGGACGGGGCGCGCTGCCGGGCAGGACGGTCGCGATGCTCGCGTCACCCCAGCCGAGCGGCGCGGCACCCGTGGACCACGACGAGTCGTCGAAGCCGGCGGTGTTCCAGCTCGCGTCCGGCGCGGTCGTGGGCTGCAGCCAGTGCCACGAGGACCCGGCAGCGACCAGGACGCCCGATCCACCCGTCGGGGCGGCCGGCGCGGTCGCGGTGACCGCGGCGGTGCTGGCCGAGAGGTTGCCGGCGGCGTCGGCGGCGCGCACGAAGTACTTCGGGTCGGCCGGCGCGGCGGGGAGGGTGATCGAGGTCGACGAGGTCGTCGCGACGACCCGGTACTTCCGCAGCACCTGGTAGGTGACGGCGCCGGAGTCGTCCTTCGACGCGTTCCACGCGACGGACACCCCGCTCGCGGTGGTGGTCACCGTGAGGCCGGTCGGCGTCGTCGGCGCGGTCGAGTCGGCCGCGGCGAAGCGGGCGTAGCCGCCGGCCCACGACTTGCCGGTCGCGCCGGTACGGACCGCGGTGAAGTCGCCGCCCATCCAGGTGACCCCGGTCGAGTCGGTGAACACCGCCCAGCCGCCGGCACCTTCGCGCTCCGTGAAGGAGGGGCTGAAGGCCGCCACGAGGTCACCGGTCGTCGCGTTCCACGCGCCGACGGCCTCGATCTTCGACGCGCGGGTCCAGGCGGTGCCCGGGTCGCGCCAGTCGCTGCCGACGTGGGCGTTCGCGTAGGTGCCGAGGTAGCAGTGGCATCCGCCGTAGACGTTCGTGCCGTCGGTCGCGAGCACCTGGCCGTCGCCGCCCTCGGCGGACATGACGTTCGTGCTCGCCTCGCTCAGGTCGGCGCGGTTGTAGCTGAAGATCATGTGCTCGGAGCCGCCGATCCAGACGCGGTTCCCGACCTCGCGGACGGCCTGCTGGTAGGTCGCCGTCTTGCCCGCCGCGATCGTGGCTGCGCTGTCCGGGGACGTGAAGTTCACGGTCCAGGGGAGGACGGAACCGCCGTTCGCCGTGGTGACGGCCGCCACCCGGTACGCGGACGAGGTCTTGTCGTCGGCGAAGTAGCCGGCGAAATAGACCCGGTCGCCCTGCGACGAGGCGTCGAGGCTGATGACGGTGCCGTCGAACTCGAACGTGAGGTTCTTGTCCGGGGTGCCGTTCGTCACGGAGAGGCGTACCGCGCCGCGGGAGTACACCTGCGAGGAGACGCTGCCGCCCGTGGCGTGGGTGAAGGAACCGCCGACGTAGAGCCAGCCGCCCTGCACGTCGAGCGCGCGGACGACCGCCTGCCCGCCGCTCGTCGACAGCGCGTTGATCAGCCGGCCGGTGAAGGTCGGGTCGATCGCCCCGGTGGTCGGGTCGAGCACGACGAGGCCGTTCTCGGCGACGCCGTTCACCGTGGTGAAGTCGCCGCCGGCGACGATCCGCCCGTCGGGCAGGGTCGCAAGCGCCTTGACCTCCTGGTTGAAGACGGGCTTGAACGTGGGGATGAACTGCCCCGTCTTCACGTCGAACGCGGCGAGGTAGGACTGGTTGACGAGGCCGGTGCCCTTCGAGTCCTGCTGCACGTGGGCGAAGTTGCCGCCCACGAACACGCGGCTGCCCGACTGGGTGAAGGCCGAGACCTCGGTGTCCTCGATGCCGGTGCCGGCGGCGCCGAGGCCGTTGACGCCCCAGACCGTCTTCAGGGCGAGGCTCTGGGCGACGGCGGGCCGGGTGACGGCCGGGGTGCCGCCCGACGGGATGTCGCTCAGGATCGAGGAGCTGAGCAGCTTCGGCCGCAGGTACACCTGCGTGAACGGGCGGACGTAGCCGGTGCTGCCCTGGTAGAGGTAGCTGTCCGAGGCGGAGCTCCCGGTGACGCCGGTTCCGTAGCCGAAGCCGGTGCTCCAGCCGTCGTTGCGTCCGGTCGTCTTGCCGTTGACCGTCCTCAGGTTGTTGATCGTCGTGGTCTGCACGCGCTGGAAGGCGGTGTCCAGGCCGAAGCTCTCCGTCGTGCCCCCGCTGCCGGTGACGCCGTCGAAGCTGAAGGTGCCGATCCGCTGCAGGTCGTCGAACTGCCACGACCAGTCGACGCGGGGGGAGCTGTAGGTGAACCGAGCCTCCTGCCACGTCGTGCCGGCGGTGTCCATGGCGCGGCGCAGCCGCACGCCGTCCGGCAGCGAGGAGACCGAGGTGTCGTTCAG
>JBQCCU010000424.1:0-2478 GCA_051961935.1 Amnibacterium sp.
TGACGCTGCAGGCGGCACCCGCTGGCGGGATCGACGACGTCGTCGTGCACGCGGACTGGGCGGACGGCGCCGGTCTCCTGCGGGTCGACGTGCGCACCCGGGACGGCGCGGAGGCGACGATCGCCCTGCCGGGGCTCGGCCTCGAGGGGCTGCCCACCGGTCGCGCCCACCGGGTCGAGGGCGCGGCGCCGTGGACGGCGGAGACCCCCGACCTCGTCGACCTCGTCGTCGCGACCCCCGCGGAGACCGCCACGCTCCGCGTCGGGTTCCGTTCCATCTCCATCGAGGACGCGCAGCTGAAGGTGAACGGCCGGCGGATCCGCTTCCGCGGCGTGAACCGGCACGAGCACCACCCGGACCTCGGCCGGGTCGTGCCCGCCGACGTCGTGCGGGGCGAGCTGCTGCTGATGAAGCGGCACAACGTGAACGCCATCCGCACCTCCCACTACCCGCCGCACCCCGACCTGCCGGGCCTCGCCGACGAGCTCGGCTTCTACCTGATCGACGAGTGCGACCTCGAGACCCACGGCTTCGTGCACGTCGGCTGGCGCGGCAACCCGAGCGACGACCCGGACTGGGAGCCCGCGTACGTCGACCGGATGAGCCGAACCGTCGCGCGCGACCGCAACCATCCGAGCGTGATCCTCTGGTCGCTCGGCAACGAGGCCGGCACGGGCCGCAACCTCGAGGCGTCCGCGCGGCGCGCGAAGGAGCTCGACCCCTCCCGCCCCGTGCACTACGAGGGCGACTGGTCGAGCACCTACGTCGACGTGTACTCGCGGATGTACGCGCACCAGGACGAGGTCGACGCGATCGGCCGGCAGGCCGAGGAGCCCCTCGCCGACGCCGCCGCGGACGCCCACCGGCGCGCGCTGCCGTTCCTCCAGTGCGAGTACATCCACGCGATGGGCAACGGGCCGGGCGGCATCGACGAGTACGAGGCGAGCTTCCGCCGCTACCCGCGCACGCAGGGCGGCTTCGTCTGGGAGTGGCTCGAGCACGGCATCCGCCGCACCACCCCCGACGGCCGGGAATGGTTCGCGTACGGGGGCGACTTCGGGGAGCCCCTGCACGACGGGAACTTCGTGGCCGACGGCCTCGTCGACGCCGACCGGAACCCCCGGCCGGGTCTCGCGGACGTGAAGAAGGCCTACGAGCCGGTGCACCTCGCCGTCGAGGCGGATGCGGTCGCGGTCGAGAACGCCTTCGACTTCCGCGGCCTCGAGGGCCTTGCCCTCGAGTGGCGGATCGAGGGCACGGACACGCGCGGCACGCTCGAGCTGCCCGCCGTCGCCCCGCACGAGACCGTCCGCATCCCACTGCCGGACGCCGCACGGACCGATGCGGTGCTCACCGTGCGGCTCGTGACCACGACCGAGACACCGTGGGCGCCCGCCGGCCACGAGCTCACGTTCGCGCAGTCGGGGGCCCTGCCGGTGGCCGCCGTGCCGGAGGCGCGGGTCGCACCGGTCGCCGACGGCCGGGCGCTGGCCCTCGGCCCCGCCGTCTTCGACGGCGTCACCGGGCGCCTCCTCACGCTCGGCGGCGTGCCGGTGCCCGGCCCGGAGCTCGCCCTCTGGCGCGCGCCGACGGACAACGACCGCGGGGTCGCGAAGGAGCGCGAGGGCCTGCCCTCGGACGCCGAGGGCTGGCGGCGGGAGGCGCTGCACCGGCTGCGCCGGCGCCTCGTCTCGCTCACGCCGACGGGCACCGGGCTCGAGGTCGTCACCCGCGTGGGCCCCGCCGCCACGGACGCGCACGTGCTCGTGACCGAGCGCTGGACGTCCGACGGCGACGCCGTGGCGCTCGACGTCACGGTCGAGCCGCACGGCGAGTGGCCGTACGGCTGGGCACGGGTCGGGCTCGAGTTCCTGCTGCCGTTCCCGCCGCAGGGGATCGCCTGGGACGGCTACGGCCCCGGGCAGCGCTACCCCGACACGGGCGGCTCGCAACGCCTCGGGCACTGGTCGGTCGACGGGGTGCTCGACCTGCACACCGACTACGTGCGGCCGCAGGAGAACGGGTCGCGCGGGGGCTGCGTGCGGCTCGACGTCGGGGCGCCGGGTGCCGGCTTCACCGTCTCGGGGGAGGGGTTCGCCTTCACGGCCAGCCCCTGGACCTCGGCGGAGCTCGCCGCGGCGGCGCATCCGACCGAGCTCCCCGACGCCCTCGACCGGTGCCGCCTGACGATCGACCTCGCCGAGCACGGCATCGGCACCGCCTCGTGCGGACCCGGCGTGCTGCCCCGGTACCGGCTCGACGCCCGGCCGGTGCACGGGCGGATCGTGCTGCAGCCCCGCTGACCGGCGGAGCACTCGCCGGGGAGCACGTCAGCAGGACATGTTCGCTTCAGCAGGACGAGACGAGCGATTTCGTCCTGCTGAAGTGATTTCGTCCTGCTGTCGTGCTTGTGAGGCTGCGGTCAGGGGGAGGTGCAGGGAGCCGGCCGTCCCGCCGTGCCCTTCGCGGCGATCAGCT
>JBQCCU010000425.1:0-2419 GCA_051961935.1 Amnibacterium sp.
CGAGCAGGCCGTACATCCCGGGATCCGGGGCCGCTCGGTCAGGAATACCCCGATAGCTATCGGTACCCCTAGCTCGGCGAGCCGCTCCACGAACCGGGGGCGGACCCCCGTGGGGACCGCGCGACCGAGGAAGCGGCCGTCGGGGCCGATACCCGCCGAGTAGTCGAAGGCGAAGGCGTCCTGGAGCGTCACGACGTCCCCCTCCATCCCCTGCACCTCGGTGATCTGGGTGATGCGCCGCGTCCCGTCCTTCATCCGCGTGATCTGGACGACGACGTCGATCGCCGCGCTGATCTGCTCGCGAACCGCCCGGAGCGGCAGGTCCATCCCCGCCATCAGCACGAGGGTCTCCAGGCGCGCGATGGCGTCGCGGGGCGAGTTCGCGTGGACGGTGGACAGCGAGCCCTCGTGCCCGGTGTTCATGGCCTGCAGCATGTCGAGCGTCTCGCCGGCGCGGCACTCGCCGACGACGATGCGGTCGGGTCGCATACGGAGGGCGTTCCGCACGAGGTCGCGGATGGTGATCTCGCCCTTGCCCTCGATGTTCGCAGGCCGCGACTCGAGCCGGACGACGTGGTCCTGCTGGAGCTGGAGCTCGACGGCGTCCTCGATCGTCACGATCCGCTCGTCCTCGGTGATGAAGGCGCTGAGCACGTTGAGCAGCGTCGTCTTGCCCGTGCCGGTGCCCCCGGACACCAGGATGTTCAGGCGCCCCAGCACGCACGCCTCCAGCAGCGCGGCCATCTGCTCGCTCATCGTGCCGACTGCGACCAGGTCGTCGACGGTGTACGGCTCGCGCGCGAACTTCCGGACGGTCAGCGAGGAGCCGTTCACGGCGAGCGGCGGGATGATGGCGTTGATGCGGGAGCCGTCGGCGAGGCGCGCGTCGACGAGCGGCGACGACTCGTCGATCCGCCTGCCGACCCGGGAGACGATCCGCTCGATGACCCGGCGGAGCTGCGCCTCACCGGTGAACACCGACGGGTCGAGCTCCAATCGGCCGCCGCGCTCGACGTAGACCCGGTCGGGGCCGTTCACCATGATCTCGGTGACGTCCGGATCCTCGAGCAGCCGTTCGAGGGGGCCGAAGCCGAGGACGTCGGCGCCGATCTCGTCGATGAGGATGGAGCGCTCGCCGGCCGTGAGCGGAAGCTGCTCCTCGGTCACGATGCCGAGGAGCTCGTTCCGTGCGAGCGCGTGGAGCTTGTCCTCGCTCAGGCTCGAGTCGTTCATGCGGGCGCCGATGCGCTCGAACAGCTGCTGCGCCGTCTGCTCCTTGAACTCGGCGAGCGGATCCGCCACGCGGACCACCTCGGGTCGCTGCGAACGGGGACGCGTGCTCGTCGTCGGCCGAGCAGGCTGCCGCACCCGCATCGGCGTCGCCGCCGGTGCGGTCGCGGTCTCGTGGGACGGCTGGACGGGGGCGCCGGCCGAGGCCGCCCTGATCCGATCGCCGAGCTTCATGAGCGCTCCTTCCGCTTCGCACCACGCATCGGGCGCAGGTCCGTCCCGGTCAGCGCCGCGACCAGGTTCTCGACCGCGCGGGCCGCCGGATCGCGGGGCGCGTCGAGCAGGACCGGGACGCCCCGATTCGTGCTGAGGGGGACGGCCTTCGAATGCGGGACCAGGAGGTCGACGTCCCGCTCGAGGATGGCCGCTGCGTCCTTCACCACCAGGCCGCCGGGGTCGACGGCCTGGTTGACGACGACGCGCATCGCCTCGGAGGCGAGCCCGATCGTGCGCAGCACGCGCAGCTCGTTCCGTAGGGCGCGGAGGTTCGGCACCGCGAGGCCGGAGACCGCGACGATGTCCGTCGTCTCGTCCAGCACGGCGAGCGTGTGCTCACCGAGGCCCGGCGTCGTGTCGAGGATCACGTAGCGGAACATCATCGACAGGCGGCGCACCAGCCCGGCCAGCTGCTCGGCCGTCACGTCCTCGGCCTCCTCCGGCGCCTCGGCGCCGCAGACGGTGAAGAAGCGGCCGGCGTGCGGCGTCAGCAGCGCCTTCAGCACGATGTCGTCGGCGGCGGCGACGCCGGAGACCATCTCCGGCAGGGTGTGGACCGGCGCGAGGCCGAGCACGTTCGCCACGTCCCCGAACTGGAGGTCCGCGTCGACGAGCACGACGGAGTCCGGCTCGAGGCGAGCGAGACCGACGGCGAGGTTCGCGGCGAGCGTCGTCTTGCCGAGCCCGCCCTTCGGCGCGAGCACGGTGATCACGCGCGACCGCTGCACGGCCTGGCCGACGAGGTCGAGCGGGTTCGGCGCATCGAACGCACCGGCGGGTGCCGGCTCGCGCGGCGGGGTCTCGGGCCGCAGGTCCGCCTCGACGGGGAGCACCTCAGTACGCGGCATCGATCGACGCTCCTCCGTGCACCGGCGTGCACCGCGCGCCGGCGGCGGTGCACGAGCCGCCCTGC
>JBQCCU010000426.1:0-3548 GCA_051961935.1 Amnibacterium sp.
CCCGGCTGCGCGCCCTGCCCCGGGCGGTGGGGGGGGCTTTGGGGGCCGCTGGCGCCGGGGGTTGGCGGATTCAAGCGCGACGCGAACAGGTGCCGGCTTCGCCCGGTGCCACGGTGATCGCGTCCGCCCGCGCGGACGCCCGCGATGTGCGCAGATGACCGCACCTCGTGCCGGTGCTGGGCATGGTGCTTCCGAATTCGCGCACCCGAGACGGTTGTGCGCGAATATGCGCGCACCGACGGGTCGACGCGCTGGTGATGCGCCCGCGGGCGCGTCACCGGGCTCCGGTGAACGTCCCGGCCGCAGGAGTCCAAACGAGCACCCGGCGCACCGAGGCGCCGGGAGGGGGTGGGACTACGCCGTGCGGCGGGCGCGGGCGGCGCGCCGCTTCAGGGCGCGACGCTCGTCCTCGGAGAGTCCGCCCCACACGCCCGAGTCCTGGCTGGTCTCGAGGGCGTACTGCAGGCAGGACTCGGTGACGGTGCAGCGACCGCAGACCGACTTGGCGCGCTCGATCTGATCGACCGCGGGCCCCGTGTTGCCGATGGGGAAGAACAGCTCCGGGTCGGCGGTGAGGCAAGCGGCTCGGTCACGCCAGTCCATGCGTGGGCGCTCCTTCGGTCAGGTTCGTCGTCCCGGGCACAACGGCGAACCGCTTGCGGGCCCGGGAGGGCTCGAGGTCGTTCGGCGTTCATTCGGGTGGAGTGCAGGAGGATGGATCCACCATGCGCGGACGACGTGAGCAGGATGGAGATCCCGTCACCTTCCGGTGCCACCGCGTGCCCACGACAGTGGGGGCACCGAAACCGACCGGAAACATGCTCGCACAGGGCCTGCCCGGCGATCAAGGGTGCCGTGGTTGGATGTCCCTGTGAGTGCTGGGCGCGGGAACGGTGCCCCAACGGCCGCTGAACGACTGGATCCGAAGCCGGGACGACGGATTCCGTTGATCGTCCTCGCCGTGATCCTCGCGTGCGAGGCCGCGGGCCTGCTGCTCGTGACGGTGCTGCTGCTCGTCGACACGCTCGCCTCCGGGGGCGGCTCGACCGCGGTCGCCAGTGGCATCGCGCTCGCGGTCACGGCCGCCGTGCTGGCCGTCGGTCTGGCCTTCGCCGCGCGGGGCGTGCTGCGCGCCGCGAAGTGGACCCGCCCCGCCGGCGTCGTCTGGCAGCTCGTGCAGATCTTCGTCGGGCTGGACGCCACCCAGGGCGCCGGGGCGCGCTACGACCTGGCCGCGCTGCTCGTCATCCCGGCGGTGGTCGCCCTCGTGCTGTTCTTCACGCCGAGCGTGACCGCGGCGATGCGCCGCCGCTGATCCGCGACGCGGGCGGCGACGGCCGCTCGGTCAGTCGACGCCGAGCTTCTTGCGCAGGCTCGCGACGTGCCCGGAGGCCTTCACGTTGTAGAGGGGCAGCTGGATCCGGCCGTCCTCGTCGATGACGAAGGTGGAGCGGATCACGCCGGTCACGGTCTTGCCGTCGAGCGACTTCTCCCCGTAGGCGCCATAGGCCTGGTGCACCGCGAGGTCCTGGTCGGACAGCAGCGGGAAGTTCAGGTGCTCCTGCTCGGCGAACTGCGCGTTGGCGGCCGGCTCGTCCTTGGACACGCCGATCACCTGGTAGCCCGCGGACTGCAGCGAGTTGAGGTTGTCGCGGAAGTCGCACGCCTCGGTGGTGCAGCCGGGCGTCATGGCGGCCGGATAGAAGTAGAGGACGACCTTGCGTCCCCGGTAGTCGTCGAGCGAGCGGGTCGCCCCGGTCGAGTCGGGCAGCGAGAACGCGGGCGCCGGCGCGCCGGCCTCGAGTCGGGTGGCAGTCGTCATGGGGTGTCCTCCGGCGCCATGCTAGCCTTGACGCTCGGTCCGCCACGGTGGGCCGAGCATGCGCCTCTAGCTCAATTGGCAGAGCAACTGACTCTTAATCAGTGGGTTCCGGGTTCAAGTCCCGGGGGGCGTACCACACCTCCTCATCGAACCTGCCGTTCGCGGGTTCGCACTCCGCCGCGCGATGCCGCTGGCCGTGTCGTCACCACGCGCTCCCGTTCCTGGGTCCGGACCGCCGGACCGGCGTCGGGTGGCCGCGCTTCAGGCTGGACGAACCGTCACGGCGCCAGGCGCGGCTCTCGGATGTGTCCGGCTCCTCCGCCTGCATTCGTCGGCCAGTAGGCGAGAGCGAAGAGCACGAGCAGCGGGCCCGAGTCGGGATCGGTGGCCTGGCCGCCGAAGGGCGCCCCGAACGCTTCGCCGACGGCCCAGATGAACAGCGACACGACCCCCGCTCCGATCACTGCGGTCCTGCTCCAGCCCGCAGGGAGAAGGATCCCGAACGCCACGGCGGCCAGCACGGCCGCACCGAGGAGGGTCAGGAGCAATCCGTTGTGTTCGCTGAACGCGCCGAAACCGCTGCCGGGCAGTCGCAACCACGCCGGCTGGCCGGAGCCGGCATCCCGCACCGAAGCGCTGAGCCCGTCCGCTCGAAGGTTGCCGGGCTCCAGGTTCAGTGCGGCGAGACCGGCCCAGACCACGAGCCAGACCCCGCGCGCCGCAGCCGCACCGATCAGTCCCGCTGCGGCGAACGGCTCCCCACGGGCTGCCGTCGGCGGCCAGAGCAGGACCGCGCGCAGGGCGTAGAGCAGCGCCGCACCGGGGGCGCCGGTGAGCGCGTTCGCCGGCCCCGAGAGCAGGCCGCCGAGCCCCTCGCCGAACCACCAGACGCCGAGGCTCCAAGCGATCGACACCCCGAAGGCCACGGCGGTGGTCCGGCGCCAGAGGATCCCGATCCCGATGGCCAGCTGCAGAGCGGCGAACGCGCCGTTGCCCAGTATCGGGGCCGATCCGACGACGCTCGCGGCCCATCGGATCGATGCGGCGATCCAACCGGGGTTCCCCGAGGCCGAACCGGCGAGCACATCGCGGGCGAACGCGCTGGTGAACATGGAGGGCTGCAGCTGCAGCAGTCCGTCGATCACCCACAGCACGCCCAGCGCAAGCTGCAATCGGTGCCGTGCCAGGGGCACGAAGGGGCGAGCGCCGTGCACGGTGCCTGAAGAGGAGCTTGCAGAGCTCGTCGCCCAGCTCCTCCTCGGCTGTCGTTGCACTCGCCACCCCGCATGAGTCATGTCGGGTGTTCGGAGCGTCGGGCCCGGCGGATCGGGGCGCTGCTGTGCAGCGCGGAGGTCATCGCCGGCACCCGGGTGGGGATGCCGATGCGGTACTTCTCGCCGTCGACCATCCTCTGCAGGGCCCGGGCCCGGCACTCGATGCGGCGCAGCCGCTTCAGGTCGGCGGAGGGGGCGAGCTTCACCTCGGCGACGGTGTTCGAGATCGCCTCGGCCCACCTCGTGGTCGAGCGATGAGCACGAGCGCGGTGGTCACGACGGTGACGGCGTCTCCGCCCCGAGCGAGCCGGGCGACGGCGGCCACCGGATGCACTGACGCTCCGAGCGCGCGGTCGTTCGCGCTCGACCGGGGCTCGAGGTCCGGTGGCGATCGTGTGGGAATTCCCCGGGAATCGGGCACCCCGTCGTGCGGCCTGCGGTAGTGCGCGACA
>JBQCCU010000427.1:0-7167 GCA_051961935.1 Amnibacterium sp.
GTTATCCTTCTATTTGTCCTTTGTTCCTTTTGTTTCCTTCCCTCTTTTTCTTTTTTTCTGTTTTTCTTCCAACGGCTCAGGCGGTGACCTCGAACGTGCCGACCGCCGGGGCGGTCGAGTCGCCGCCGACGAAGACGTCGAACGTCGACGGGTCGAGCACGACGTCGCGCACGGCCGCGTTCCAGTAGCGCCGCGCCTCCGGCCCCAGCTCGAACTCGAGCCGGGTCGACGCCCCGGCCGCGAGCGTGATGCGCCGGAACGCCTTCAGCTCGCGCACCGGCCGGGAGGCCGTGCCGTGGCGCTGGTGGAGGTAGACCTGCACGACCTCGTCCGCCTCGCGGTCGCCGGTGTTCGTCACCTCGACCGAGACGGTCACCCGGCCGTCCAGCGGGACCGCCGCGGGCGAGACGGCCGCCTCCCGGTAGTCGAACCGGCCGTACGACAGCCCGTGCCCGAACGGGACCAGCGGTGTGCTCGCCTCGTCCCAGTAGCGGCGCGCCTGGTTCTCCGGCTCGTGCGACCGGGTGTGCGCGTAGATCATCGGCACCTGGCCGACGGTCCTCGGCCAGGAGAACGGCAGCCGGCCGCCGGGGGTGGCCGCCCCGAAGAGCAGGTTCGCCGCCGCGGTCCCGCCCCGGCTGCCCGGGTACCAGATGTCGAGGATCGCGGGCACGTGCTCGGCGGCCCAGCGGAGGTCGAGCGGGCGGCCGTTCATCACGACCGCGACGGTCGGCGTGCCGGTCGCGACGACGGCCTGGAGCAGCTCCAGCTGGCGTCCCGGCAGCTCGAGGGACGAGCGGGACGCGGCCTCGCCGATCATGTTCTGCCACTCGCCGACCACGACGACGGCGACGTCGGCGTCGGTCACGGCCCGCACCGCCTCGGCGAACGCCGCATCCGGGTCGAACCCGTCGGGGTCCTCGGGGCGGTTGCCGCCGAACATGTCGAACATCGACGGGAAGGTGCGCTGCACCACGGGGACGCCCTGGGCGTACGTCACCGCCACGTCGTCGCCCACGTGCCGGCGGATGCCCTCGAGCACCGTCACGGTCTCCTCGAGGTCGAAGTCGAACGCCCACGGCCCGAGCGTGTCGCGCTGCGAGTCGGCGAGCGGCCCCAGCACGGCGATCGAGCGGAGCGCAGCGGCATCGAGCGGCAGCAGGTCGTCCTCGTTCTTGAGCAGCACCGCGGCCCGCTCGGCGGCGACCCGGGCGACCTCGCGGTGCGCCGGGTCGGCGAGCACCGTGCGGGCGCGCTCCTCGTCCACGTACGGGTCGTCGAGCAGGCCGAGCCGCAGCTTCGCGGTGAGCACCCGCCGCACCGCGCCGTCGAGGGCGCGCTCGTCGACCTGCCCGGACGCGACCGCGTCGGGCAGGTGCGAGAACGCCGGGTCGGCGATCACCATCTCCATGTCCGTGCCCGCGGAGAGCGCCCGGGCGCCGGCCGCCGCGAGGTCCGGGGCGAAGCCGTGGGTGGTGAGGTTGCGGACGGCGTTCGCGTCGCTGACCACGAACCCGTCGAAGCCCCAGGTGCGGCGCAGCACCTCGGTGAACAGCCAGGAGCTCGCGCTGGCGGGGATGCCGTTCAGATCCATGTAGGCCGTCATCACGTTGCCCGCGCCGGCGTCGATCGCCGCCCGGAACGGGGGCAGCACGACGTTCCAGAGCTCCGCGTCGCCGAGGTTCACCTCGTCGTAGTCGCGGCCGCCGAGCGCGTACCCGTACCCGGCGAAGTGCTTCGGCCCGGCGATCACGTGCTCGGGGGTACCGAGCGCCGCCCCCTGGAACCCGCGCACCTGCGCGGCGGCGACGGCCGCGGCGAGCACCGGGTCCTCCCCGGCCCCCTCGATCATCCGGCCCCAGCGCGGGTCGCGGGCGATGTCGACCATGGGCGCGAACGTCCAGTGGATGCCGACCGCGCGGGCCTCGCGGGCGGCGACGGCCTGGCCGCGCTCGATGAGGTCGGGATCCCAGGACGCCGCCATGCCGATCGGCACCGGCAGGATCGTCCGGAACCCGTGGATGACGTCGAACCCGAACAGCACCGGGATCCCGTGCCGGTTGCCCTCGATCGCGCGCCGCTGCAGCCGGTTGATCTGCGCCGGATCCGTGACGAACAGCAGCGAGCCGACGTGGCCCGCGTCGATCGCGGCCTGCACCTCGCGCGCCTGGGCCGAGGGGTCGAGCCCCAGCGCCGGATCCGGTGCCTCGCCCTCCGGCAGGGTGAAGAAGAAGTACTGGGTGAGCTGGCCGGCCTTCTCCTCGACCGTCATGGCCGAGAGCAGCTCCTCGACCCGCGCCTCGACGGCTCCGTCCGTCGTCCCGCTTCCCGCCATGGCCAGCCTCCGAATCGTCCGCATCGACGCCGCGCAGCGCGGCCGTGCTCGACGCTACACACGTCGGCGGACGCGGCGAGCGGCCGTTCAGGCGTCGCGCAGCGCCTCCCACTCCGCGAGCAGCGCGGGCAGCCGCGCCCGCAGGAAGGCGAAGAAGCGCCCCATCTCGTCGAGGCGATCGGCGACGTCCTCCGCGCCCCCCGCCCGGGCGGCGGCGATGCCGTCGGGGACGAGGGCGATGACGGCGTCGTAGACCGCGGTCGCCTGCAGCGAGGCGGTGTACCACCCGCTGCCCGGCAGCACCTCGTAGACCTCCTTCCGGGAACCCGGGTGCGGCAGCCGGTGGAGCATCCCGACCGCCTCCAGGTAGCGGACGGCGCCGGAGACCGCCGCGGCGCTGATGCCGAGCCGCTCGCGCAGCTGGTCCGCGGTGAGGCGGGCGTCCGGCGCGGCCACGAGCGTGACGAGCACGCGGGCGGGCATCCGCGGGAAGCCGGCGGCGGCGAGCACCGCCGCGAGCCGCTCGGCGAAGGGCTGGAGGGCGGCGCCCGGCGCCTCGCCGCTCACGAGACCGTGTCCCGCCGCCGGACGAGCACGCAGGCGAGGGCGACCGCCACGACGGCGATCCCGCTCATCCACCACGCGCCCGTGAAGGACGGATGGGGCAGGGCGACGGCCGGCGAGTTCGGGAACGGCGCCAGGTCCCGCACCCACTGCGGCAGGTCGAGCAGGGCGGCGAACTCGCCGAGGAAGGCGGCGGCGACGAGCACGAGCCACCCGAGCGGGATCGTCGCGCGGGGCAGGGCCGAGAAGACGAGCACCACGATGCCGAGCAGCGCGAGCACGGCGGGCAGCTGCCAGACGATCGTGCCGAACCAGGCGCCGAAGTCGCCCGCCCGCCCGTCGGGCCGGACCGCGAGCGCCGCCCCCGCCGCCGCGAGCCCCGCGAGCAGAAGGGCGATGCCGGCGGAGACCGCCGCGACCAGCACCGTCGACAGCAGCCAGCGGACCCGGCCCACACCGCCGGCGAGCACCGCGTCCGCGCCGCCCTCCACCTCCTCCTGCCGGAGCCGCATCGCGCCCTGCACGGCGATGGCGGCCGCCAGCACGCCCACGAAGCCGCCGATGGCGACGATGAAGCCGTCGATGAGGTTGTCGGCGCCGCCGGCGAGCCGGGTCACGGCGTCCGCGACGCCCGGTGTGGTGCCCAGCTGCTCGAGCACCAGGTTCGCCAGATCCCCGCCGAGCAGGCCGAGCAGCACGGCGGCGATCCCCCACGCGAGCGTGCTGCCCCGCTGCAGCCGCGCGGCGAGGCCGAAGGGTCCCTGCAGCAGGGGGGAGGCGGAGCGGCGGGCGCGCGCCTGCGGCAGCACCCCGGCGCCGACGTCGCGCACCCGCTGCACCGCCAGCGCGGCCGCGGTGGCGACCGCCCCGACGGCGAGCGCCACGAGCGCCGGGCGCAGGTCGTCGGCGGCGTAGGGGCGCACGGCCTGCACCCAGCCGATCGGGCTCAGCGCGCTCGGCCAGGAGGGCGTGAGGGTCCAGGTGGCGGCGTGCGGCGTGCCCGTCGCATCCCCGATGCCGCGGAGGGCATACGCGGCGAGCACGAGGGCCGTGCACCAGCCGTTCGCGGAGCGGCTCGTCGGCAGCAGCTGCGCCACGAGCAGCGCGAGCCCGACGAACGTGATGCCGGCCGCCGCGAGCGCGACGCCGAAGACGACCGAGCCGCCGACCGGCAGGCCGCCCGCGATCAGGCCGACCGCGCTCGCCCCACCGGCGAGCACGTTCGCGAGCACCCCCTCGAGCACGGTGGCGACGGCCGGCAGCGCCCGGCCCGCCCTCGTCGCCGCGAGCGCGTCGGCGAGGCCGCGGTCCTCCTCGGCGCGGGTGCTGCGCACGACGAGGAACGTGCTCATCAGGCCGACGAGGAGTGCCTGGAACGTGGCGATCTCGAACACCGTGATGTCCCCGAGGCTCGTGCCCTGGGGCATCCCGCGCAGCACGAGCAGGGCGGGCGTCACGAGCGCGATGCGGAGCACCGCGACGCGGTCGGCCACCGCCGGGTAGGTGCTCGCCATCGCGGAGGCGGTGAACAGCATCAGCAGGAGCAGCGCGACCGTCCAGACGGTGAGCTGCAGCCGGTCGCGCCGGAGCCGCAGCCGCAGCAGGCGGAGCAGCATCAGGCGGCCCGCCCGAAGTCGCCGTAGTGGCGCAGGAACAGGTCCTCGAGGCTCGGCGGCGCGACCCGGAGGCCGGTGACACCGAGCGCGCCGAGGGCCGGCAGCGCCGCGGCCACCGCGTCGGAGTCGAGGGTGAGCGACACCCGCCCCTCCCCGACGACCACGTCGTGCGCCCCTGGGACGGTGGCGACGTCCGCCTCCGTGAGGGCGTCCCGCTCGAACGAGACGGCCGTGCGGGTGAGGTGGCGCAGGTCGTCGAGCGTGCCGGACTCGACCACGCGCCCGGCGCGGAGGATCGAGACCCGGTCGCAGAGGCGCTCGACCTCGCTCAGGATGTGGGAGGACAGCAGCACGGTCGCGCCCTCCTTCGCGAGCCGACGCACCTCGCTCGTGAACACCGTCTCCATGAGGGGGTCGAGGCCGCTCGTCGGCTCGTCGAAGACGTAGAGGTCCGCCGGATGGGCCAGCGCCGCGATCAGCGCCACCTTCTGCCGGTTGCCCTTCGAGTAGCTCCGCCCCCGCTTGCCGGGATCGAAGTCGAAGGCCTCGACGAGCTCCGCGCGCCGGCGGCGGTAGGCCTCGCCGCGCGGGTCGCCGCCGCGCAGGCGCACGAGGAGGTCGATCGTCTCCCCGCCCGAGAGGCCGGGCCAGAGCGCGACGTCGCCCGGGATGGACGCGATGCGGCGGTGCAGCCGGGCGGCGTCCCGCCACGGATCGCCGCCGAGCACCGTCGCCCGGCCCGCGGTGGGGCGCGCGAGCCCGAGCAGGATGCGGATGGTCGTGGACTTGCCCGCCCCGTTCGGGCCGAGGTAGCCGTGGACCTCGCCCTCCTGCACGGCGAGAGCCAGGGCGTCGAGCGCGAGCGTGCGCCCGTATCGCTTGGTGAGGCCCGAGGCCTCCAGCACAGCGGTCATCCCGCGCACGCTACTCGGTGTTCACGAAGTTGTGAACATGACGAAGGTCACGAGTGCGCGCCGGCGGCGGTGCCGACCGCATCCGCTCGCCCGGTGCTCCCGAATTCGCGCATCAAGGGCCCGGATGCGCGCAGATGGAAGCACCCGACCGAGCCCACCCAGCGAGGTGCTCGCGAATTCGCGCATCAAAGGTCCGGATGCGCGCATATGGAAGCACCCGACCGAGCCCACCCAGCGGGGTGCTCCCGAATTCGCGCACCAAAGGTACGGAAGCGCGCATATGGGAGCACCCGAACGAGCCCACCCAGCGAGGTGCTCCCGAATTCGCGCACCAAAGGTCGGGATGCGCACATATGGAAGCACGCGAACGAACCCGCGCAGCGAGGTGCTCCCGAATTCGCGCATCAAGGGCCCGGATGCGCGCATATGGCGGCACGGGATGGGGCGACCCGAGCGCGCGCACCGGGCGCCACCCGTTCGCCCCGCCTCCGTATGCTGCGGCCATGCCGACCAGCGTCGCCGACCGCGCCCGCACCCTGAAGGCCCTCTACGAGGCGCCCGAGATCCTGCGGCTGGTGAACGTGTGGGACGCCGTCAGCGCCCGCGTCGTCGCCGACCTGCCCGCCACGCGCGCGATCGCGACCGCGGGCCACTCCATCGCCGCCTCCTTCGGCTACCCCGACGGCGGCATGCCGCTCGACGTCGCGCTCGCCGGCGTGCGGACCGTCGTGGACGCCGTCGACCTGCCGGTCACCGCCGATCTCGACGACGGGTATGCGGAGCCGGGCGAGACGGTCCGCCGGGCGATCGGGCTCGGGGTCGTCGGCGCCAACGTGGAGGACCGCCTCCGCCCGCTCCCCGAGGCGGTGGCGCGGGTCCGTGCGGTCGTCCGCGCCGCGGCGGAGGAGGGCGTGGAGTTCCAGCTGAACGCCCGCACCGACGCCCTCTTCCTCGGCGCCGAGCGCAGCCTCGACGACCGCATCGCGGACGCGATCGAGCGCGGCCGCGCCTTCCTCGACGAGGGCGCAGCGCTCGTGTTCGTGCCGGGCGCGCTGCGGCGGGACGTGGTCGAGCGGCTCGTGGAGGGCCTCGGCCACGGCCGGCTGTCCGTCATCGGCCTGCCCGGCGCCCTGCCCGCGGCGGAGTACGAGGCCCTCGGCGTCGCGCGGATCTCCTACGGCCCCCTGCCGCAGCGGGTCGCCCTGAGGGCGCTCCGCGACCTCGCGGAGGACCTCCTCGGCTCGGGTGTCGTGCCGGAGGGCCTGCCGCAGCTCAACTGACGCGGCGGTACCGCCGGCGGCGCGGCCGGGCTATCGTCGCGCCGTGCTCATCGCCACGACGAACGACCTCCCCGGCTGGACCATCGACGAGGTGCTCGGCGAGGTCTTCGGCCTCACGGTGCGCTCCCGCAACATCGGCTCGCAGATCGGTGCGGGCCTGAAGTCGATCCTCGGCGGGGAGCTGCAGGGCATGACCCAGGCCCTCGCGGACAGCCGCAACCAGGTGATCGAGCGGATGGTCGCCGAGGCCGAGGCGAAGGGCGGCAACGCGATCGTCGCGATGCGCTTCGACACGTCCGAGATGGGCCAGACGTGGACCGAGATCTGCGCCTACGGCACGGCGGTGCGCGCGCACCCCGACGTCTTAGACGGGCTCAGGCCCCCGGCGCCACCGAGGCGAGCACGACACCGATGCCCGGCGTGCGGCGCACGACGAGGTCGTATATCATCGGCAGCAC
>JBQCCU010000428.1:0-2603 GCA_051961935.1 Amnibacterium sp.
GAGCGCTGCCGGCCGTCGGCATGCCGTCGTTGCGTGCCGCCCAGGGGTCCCCCTTCGGGGCCGATGGGACGACCCGCCGAACCGTATGGTAACCGGGGCGAGCAGGTCCGCCGCACCTCCCCGTTCGGAGGGGAGACCTGATCAACGGCGTGTGTGGCCCGGTCAGCCCCTGGCGGACGTCGGCTCGCGGGCGGGCAGGCCGTCCTCGGCGATGCGCCCGGCGAGCACGTCCTGGATCACGAGCTGATCGCGGTGCTTGATCGCCGCGCGGACCAGCGCCGCGATGATGCAGCCGACCAGCGCGCCCGAGGTGTTCGCGAGGACGTCGCCGAGGCTCGCCACGCGGCCCGGCAGGAACAGCTTATGCGACAGCTCGATGCAGCCGGACAGCGCCGCCCCGATCAGCACCGCGAGCCACTGCATCCGGTACGGGAGGAGCAGCCCCCCGAAGAAGCCGACCGGCACGAAGAACAGCACGTTCGCGGTGAACTCGATGAAGTTGTAGTCCACGAAGCGCGGGACGCCGTGCTGGTGGAGCGCCGCGAGGAACTTCAGCAGGTACGGGTCGATCGGCTTGTCGACGGTCGTCGGCCACAGGGTGACGAGCAGCACGAAGGCCAGGTACAGCACGATCAGGATCGCGACGACCCGGACCCGGAACGCCCCGGCGAGCGTCGATCGGGTCATGGCGGTCGATGCTACGGCGTGCCGGCCATCGCGCGCGCCCTTCCGACCGGCCCGCCGGCCCGGCGGGCATCCGTCTCGTGCGGAGGGAGACGGATCCGGCAGGATCGGACCATGCGGCTGCTCGTGACCGGCGGCGCCGGGTTCATCGGCTCGAACTTCGTCCGTTTCACCCTCGGCCACAGCGAGCACACCGTCACCGTGCTCGACGCGCTCACCTACGCCGGCAGCCGGGCCTCCCTCGACGGGCTCTCCGCCGACCGGTGCTCCCTCGTCGTGGGCGACATCACCGACGCGCCGCTCGTCGACCGGCTCACCGGCGAGCACGACGCCGTGGTGCACTTCGCGGCGGAGTCCCACAACGACAACGCCCTGCACGACCCGCGACCGTTCCTCGACACGAACGTCATCGGCACCTACACGCTGCTCGAGGCCGCCCGCCGGCACGGCACCCGCTTCCACCACATCTCCACCGACGAGGTGTACGGCGAGCTCGAGCTCGACGACCCGCACCGGTTCACCGAGCAGACGCCGTACGCCCCGTCGTCGGCGGACTCGTCGTCGAAGGCGGCCTCCGACCTGCTCGTCCGCGCCTGGGTGCGGTCGTTCGGGCTGAAGGCGACGCTCTCGAACTGCTCGAACAACTACGGGCCCTACCAGCACGTGGAGAAGCTCATCCCGCGGCAGATCACGAACGTGCTCGACGGCGTGCGGCCGAAGCTCTACGGGGCCGGGCACCACGTGCGCGACTGGATCCACGTCGACGACCACTCCAGCGCGGTGCTCACGATCCTCGAGCAGGGCGCGATCGGGGAGACCTACCTCATCGGCGCGGACGGCGAGCAGGACAACCGCACGGTCGTCGAGACGATCCTCGAGCTGATGGGGCGGCCGACCGACGCCTACGACCTGGTGCGGAACCGGGCCGGCCACGACCTGCGGTACGCCATCGACGCGACGAAGCTGCGCACCGAGCTCGGCGGGCGACCGCGTCACGCGGACTTCCGGGCCGGCCTCGCCGCCACCATCGACTGGTACCGCACCCACGAGGACTGGTGGCGCCCGCAGAAGGCCCTGACGGAGGCGCGCTACCGCGAGCAGGGCCAGGACTGACCGGCGGCAAGGCCCGGCGAGCGGCGCCCGCGGGCCGAACGCGCGGCGCGCTGTCAGCCCGCGCCCATCCCGCCCGTCCCATCCGTTGAGGCCGGCGACCTAGCGTCGACCCGCGGCGCGCATCCCGCGCCGCAGACCGCAACGGAAGGAGCATCCATGGCGGACCTCACGGGCCACAAGGTCCTCGCGATCGTCTCGAACTACGGGATCGAGCAGGACGAGCTGAAGGTGCCGATGCAGCACCTCACCGACGCGGGCGCGCAGGTCGACGTCGCCGCCGTCGAGCGGGACACGATCCAGAGCCTCGTCGGCGACAAGGATCCGGGCGAGACGTTCACGCCGACGACGACGCTGCAGGACGCCGACCCCGGCACCTACGACCTGCTGCTCATCCCCGGCGGCACGATCAACGCGGACAACCTGCGGCAGGAGCAGCGGGCCGTCGAGATCGCCCGGACGTTCATCGAGGCGGGCAAGCCGGTCGCGGCGATCTGCCACGGCCCGTGGACGCTCGTCGAGACGGGGGCGCTGACCGGCAAGCACCTCACCTCCTACGCGTCGCTGCAGACCGACGTGCGCAACGCGGGCGGCGAGTGGAGCGACGAGTCCGTCGTGGTGGACGACGAGGGGTGGACGCTCATCACCTCGCGCAACCCGAAGGACCTGCCCGACTTCACGGGCGCGATCGACCGGGTGCTGAGCGCCGTCCGCGCCTGACCCGGGCAGCGCTCTCCCCACCGGCACGGCCGTCACGCGGCTCCGCCGCGCGCCGGAGCCGGCCGCCGTGGGCCCAGCAGGCCGACGCC
>JBQCCU010000429.1:0-5976 GCA_051961935.1 Amnibacterium sp.
CGTTCTCGCCGTCGCGGACGAGGTGCGGCAACGCCATCGCGTCGGCGGCGACGACCGGCAGCCCGGACGCCATGCCCTCCATCGTCGCGATCGACTGCAGCTCCGCGGTCGACGGCATCGCGAACACGGTCGCGCGGGTGAGGATCGCCCGCAGCTCCTCGTCGCTGACCCGGCCGGGGAAGTGCACGCGGTCGCCCACGCCGAGCTTCGCGGCGAGGCGCTCGAGCTGGTGCCGCTGATCGCCGTCGCCGACGATGTCGAGCTGCGCGTCGATCTCGGCGGGCAGCTTCGCGACGGCCTCGATGAGGTCGGGCAGCATCTTCTCGCCGGTCACCCGGCCGCAGAACACGATCCGCCGGTCGGGCTTCGGCTCGAAGTCCGGCGTGTAGTCGCTCATCCGGATGCCGCACGAGATCGCGTGCACGTCGCGGAGCCCGGTCTTCGACTGGAGGTAGGCGGCGGCCCGCTTCGTCGGGGTCGTCAGCGCGGCCGCCTTGCGGTAGAGCCGGGCGACGTCCTTCCACGCCAGCGTGGTGGCGAGGGGCCACGTGAACCGCGGCAGCGGTGTGTGCTCGATGAGGTTCTCGGGCATGAAGTGGTTCGTGACGACGAGCGGCACCTTCGCCTTCGACGCCTCGGTGATGAGCCCGCGCCCGATCAGCATGTGCGACTGGGCGTGCGCGACGTCGGGCGCGATCTCCTTGATGATCCGCTTCGCGTGCCCGTGGATGGCCCACGGGTAGACCACCCGCAGCCAGTCGTGCAGCGGCCAGCGGAAGCTCTTCAACCGGTGCACGGTGAGGGTCTGGCCGAGGTGCTCCTCCTGGAAGGCACCCTGCCGGCCGTCGTGCGTCTGCGCGATGATGTGCAGGTCGTGGCCGCGCGCGGCGAGGCCGGTCGCGAGGCGGATGGTGAAGCTGGCAGCACCGTTCACGTCGGGCGCGAACGTGTCACCGCCCATCAGGACGGTGAGCTTCCGCTCCCCTTGAGGACGCTGCGCGTCCGTCGTGTTCGTGATCGCTGATCTCCTCGACGATGTTCGGGACGGGCCGGGTCACCCTGTCCGGACCGGCTCGACGGTAGCGCATGGCGTGAAACGCCCGGTCGGTCCGCGCGGCGGGTCTTCCGGGTGCGCCGCCGAGGGACCTAGTGCGAGGCGCCGGGCATCTGCGCGAGCTGCGGATGATGTCGGGCGAGCTGGAAGACCCCGAACACCGCCACGATCCCCGTGATGATGAACGCGATCGGCGCCCACCAGGGTGCCTCGGAGGCCTCGCCGAGCACCACGACGCCGATCCCGACGGCGACGAGCGGGTCGACGACCGTGAGCCCCGCGATCACGAGGTCGGGCGGACCGACCGAGTACGCGGTCTGCACGAGGTAGAGGCCGCCGCCGCCTGCGGCGAGCAGCCCGATGATCGCGACGGCGGTGAGCCAGTCGAACTGCGACTGCAGCACCCGGTTGATCACGGTCTTCGCCGTCGTCGCCACGAAGCCGTAGAGCACGCCCGCGCCGATGATGTAGGTGATCGGCGTCATCCGCTTGCGGTAGATGGCGTACAGCACCCCGAAGACGACGAGCACGCCGGCGAGCAGCAGCATCACGGTCGTGAGGTCGGCGTCGGAGATCGGCGCATCCGTCGAGACGGGCGCCGCGATCGCCACGAAGGCGCCCACCCCGCCGACGCAGAGCACGATCGCCCGGATCACCTGGTGGCTGAGGTGGGTCTGCGTCACCCGCGCGTTGAGGATCGCGGTGACGACGAGCGCGATGGCGCCGAGCGGCTGCACCACGATCAGCGGCGCGAACCGGAGGCTCGTGAGCTGCAGCACGATCGCGAGGCCGAGCATCACGGTGCCGAGCACCCAGGACGGCCGGCGGATGAGCGCGGTCAGCTCCCCGAGCCCGAGCCCCTCCGTGTGCTCCCGCAGCAGGCGCTGCGGGTCCGCCGCGGACCGGCGCTGCTCCACCTTGGTCACGCCGCGCGCCTGGAACTGCGCGCCGAGGCTGAGGAACACCGCCCCGACCAGGGCGATCGGGATGCCGACGGCCTGCGCCGTGTTCAGCGACACGACGAGGTGGACGCCCTCGGACGCGAGCGGGCTGATCGCGGGCGGCACGGGGGAACTGTATCCGCAGCAGGCCTCGCAGGGCCGGTCGATACGCTGGCGTCGTCCCGTTCCCCCTGCCGCGAAGAGGACCGCTCCCATGACGGTGCTGCCCATCCGCATCACCGGCGACCCCGTGCTCCACACCCCGGCGCGCGAGGTCACCGTGTTCGACGACGAGCTGCGCACGCTCGTGGCCGACATGTTCGAGACGATGGACAAGGCGCCAGGCGTCGGCCTCGCCGCACCGCAGGTCGGGGTGCCGCTGCGCCTCTTCGTCTACTCGTACGACCACGATCCGGCCGGCCCACGGCGGGGCGTCGCGATCAACCCGCAGCTCTGGCTGAGCCCCACCCCCATCGGCGAGCCCGACGAGGAGGCCGAGGCGGAGGGCTGCCTGTCGGTGCCGGGCGAGCGCTTCCCCCTCCGCCGCGCGGGCCGGGCCCGGCTCACGGCGGTCGACCTCGACCAGCAGCCGGTCGAGCTCGAGGCGTCCGGCTGGTTCGCCCGCATCCTGCAGCACGAGAACGACCACCTCGACGGCGTGCTCTACGTCGACCGCCTCGACTTCCTGCACGCCCGCCGGGCCCGCAAGGCCGTGGCGGCGAACCGGTGGGGCAAGCCGGGCAACAGCTGGCTGCCCGGGGTCGACGACCTGGAGGCCTGAGCATGGACATCGAGCACGAGACCGACCGCAACCGGTACGTGGGGCGGATCGACGGGCAGATCGTCTGCGTGCTCGACTACCCCGACAACGGCACCGTGGTGTCGATGACCCGCACGTTCACGAATCCGCCGTACCGCGGCCGAGGGCTCGCCGCGGAGATCGTCGAGCACGCCGTCGACGACGTGGAGCGGGCCGGCAGGACCGTCCGGCCGATGTGCTGGTACGTCGCCGACTGGTTCGAGGCCCATCCGGAGCGCGCGGCGCTGCTCGCCTGATCATCGCGTCGTTCCGGAGTGCTCGCGCGACGCGCCGCATCCGAGCGCTCAGCCGCGGCGTGTCGCCCGGTTTCTCCGGAACGGCGCGATCAGGCGCGGGCTGCGCGGCGCTCGGCCGCGGCGGCCCTGAGCACGGCGAAGAGCCGCGCGGGGTCGACGTCCTTCGGCAGCACCGCCGCGACGCCGAGGCCGCGGCCGACCGCCTCCCAGCGGTCGAGGTCCACTGCGCCGACCAGCACCACCCGGGTGACCGGCGCGCGCTGCACCAGGCGCACACGCGCGTCCTCGGCCACCTTCTCCGCAAGCTGCACGCCGCTCATCCGCGGCAGCCGCACGTCCATCACCGCCACGTCGACCGGGATGCGCCGCAGCAGCGCGAGCGCCTGCACGCCGTCACCGCACTCGCCGACCACGTCGAGGTCGTCCTGCGAGTCGATCGCGAGCCGCCAGCCGGACCGCTGCAGCGGCTCCGCGTCGACGAGCAGCACCCGGACGGGCTCCTCGGCGCTCACCGCCTGCTGAGGTCGACGCCGTGCACGCCGTTGTGGAAGCGGATGGTGGGGAAGCTCGCCGAGATCGAGAAGCCGACGCCCGGCACCTCGGTGGCCGCGACCGTGCCGCCGAACAGCTCGGCGCGGGCGCGCATGTCGGCGATGCCCGACCCGGTGATCTCCTGGGTCAGGGCCTTCAGGTCCTCCTCGACCGTGTAGGCGAGCTCCTCTGCCGTCTCGTCCGGCCCGAGGCCGCGGCGCAGCACGGCGTTGCGGAAGCCGTTGTCGTCGACGCGCACCGCGAGGCCGTTCGCGGTCCACGTGAACGCGACCCGCACCTCGGTGCCGTCGCCGCCGTACTTGAGGCTGTTGCTCAACGCCTCCTGCAGGATCCGGTAGACCGCGAGCTCCGCCGCCGAGCTCAGCTCGAACGGCTCGCCCGACTCCTCGAACTGCACCTGAAGCCCCGCGTCGCGCATCACCTTCAGCAGCTCGCGCGTCGACTTCAGCCGCGGCTGCGGCAGGGCCTCGGCCTCGCTCTCCCGCACGAGCGTCATCACCCGCCGCATGTCCGCGAGGGTCGCCCTGCCGGTCTCGGCGATCACCTGCGCCGCGCGCACGGCCGCGGACGGATCGGATGCGCCGGCGTACCGCGCCCCGTCCGCCTGGGCGATCATCGCCGACACCTGGTGCACTGCGAGGTCGTGCAGCTCGCGGATGATCCGCAGCCGTCCGCTCTGATCCGCGACGGAGAGCTCGAGACGCGCGAACTCGGTGTCGTCCTCCGCCTGCTCCCGGCGCATCCGGCGCAGTGTCGCGCTCGCCCGCAGCCAGAGCACGAGGAGCACCACGACGAGCACGGCGAGCACGCCGCCCCCGACGAGGGCCCACGTGCCCGGGACGGATCCGTTGAGCATGCGGGGAGTCTATGGACGCGCGACGCTCCGGCCCGGGAGGCGGAGCGCCCGGCGCGGGGTCCGCTACACTGATCCGGCACGGCGTTCGGCGCCCGTGATCCTCGATAGCTCAATTGGCAGAGCAGCCGGCTGTTAACCGGCAGGTTCTTGGTTCGAGTCCAAGTCGGGGAGCCAAGACCTCCTTCCGGTCCAGCGATCCTTCGCAGCGGGCCCCGCGCTCCGGCGTCCTCACTCCGCGCCACGGCGCTGCGCCTCGCCAATACGCCGCCCCATCAGCCGCACGAGACGCACCGGCGAGGGCACGAGTGCCGGCACCCGGGCGGCGTAGGCCTCGTACTCGGCACCGAATGTCCGCCGCAGCTCGCGCTCCTCGAACCGGACGCCGATCCCGACGTAGGCGGTCATGCCGACGGCGAACAGGAGGTGCGAGGCGCCCATCCGCGGCGTCGACCACACCGCGACGAGCAGCCCGGTCATCAGCGGATGGCGGACCACGGCGTAGAGGCCGTCCGTGCGGAGGCCGGTGCGGGACGGGCCGTCGCCGGCTCCGAACCATCCGGCCTGGCGCAGCCCGGTGAGCTCGAGGTGGTCCACCGCGAACGTCGCCGCGACGGCGAGGCCCCAACCGCCGGCGTACAGCAGCCAGAACGCGGCGGCGGCCGCGCCTTCGACGCGCCACAGCGGCACGCCGAAGGGCTGCCAGCACACCAGGAGCAGCGCGAGTGCGAGATCCGCCGCCAGGACGTAGGTCGTGCGCTCGAGCGCGGCCGGCACGACGTGCCGCAGCCAGGCCTTCGATCGCCGGCGCGCCATCACCGAGTGCTGCACCCCGAACAGCGCGAGCAGCCCGACGTCCGTGAGGACGGCGAGCGGCGCGCCGACCCGCGGCGGTCCGTCGACGCCCCGCGCAACGCCGACCCGGGCCAGGAACGCCACCGTCCACAGCGTGACGAGGATGAACCCGATCCAGCCGAGTGCGGAGACGGAGAGCAGGAGGCGACGCGTGCGCATCCTGCGATGCTGCGCGCACGGCGCCACCGCCCGCAGCCGTGGAACTACCGCACCTGGCCGGTCGTCACCGCCGCTCCTGGACGGTGTACCAGGCGGCCACCTGCGCTCTCGACCGGAATCCCAGGCGCAGCCGGATGCGCTCGAGATGCGACTCCACGGACCGTTCGCTGAGGTGCAGCCGCCGCGCGATCTCCCGGTTCGTGAGCCCCTCCGCCACGAGGCTCGCCAACTCGGTCTGCCTCGCTGTCAGGCCGATCGGCGTCACCGGCCGCGCGGCGCGCAGGCCCAGGAACCGCCGGACCTGCTCGACGACGGCCGACGCGTCGCCGAACGCCGGCAGGTGGGATCGGACCGGCAGCTCGACCCGAACCGATCCGGGGATCCGCTCCGCGAGCACCCTGCTCTGCGATACCGGCACGGCCCGGTCGCCGCTGCGATGCAGCACCAGGGTCGGAGCCTGCACGTGCGGCAGCGACGACAGCACGTCGAGCGTGTAGGCCAGCTCC
>JBQCCU010000430.1:0-4151 GCA_051961935.1 Amnibacterium sp.
GCCGGCTCTCGAGCCGCTGAATCGGCACAGCCGGACCGGCCCGAAGGGCGGTTCCCCGAAGGGGGATCCGCCCTACGGCGTTTCGGGCGTTCCGGGCGGGGGAGCCGCGCTACGGCGTGTCGGGCGTTCCGGGCGGGGGAGCCGCGCTCCGGCGTGTCGGGCGTTCCGGGCGTTCCGGGCGGTCAGGCGAGCACGGCGGGCAGGGCGAGCAGCACCGCCGGCACCACGACGAGCGCGATCGCGCCGAGCTCGACGAGCCGGCGGACGACAGGACCGGGCGGCTCGACCGGATGGGTGAGGCGGCCGACGCGGCGGGCGACCGACTCGGGATCGGCGCTCGGGGCGCGCGAGTCGGGGTCGCCGGGGAAGCCGGTGGTGCCACCCCCGGTCGCCACCGCCTGGATCGCCCGTGCCAGCACCGGGTCGGGGACGCGTCGGCGTGCCTGATCGTCGGCGAGCATCTCGATCAGCAGTCCCACCGCGTCCTGCGCCCGGTTCGCGACGGGGAACCAGGGGAGCGCGATCCGCCAGGCGCGGAAGGCCACGAGGACGAGCTCGTGGTGCTGCGCGACGTGGGCGCGCTCGTGGGCCGCGACCGCCCCCACCTCCTCGGGGGAGAGCAGCTCGAGCAGGCCGGCGGAGAGCACCGTGACCGATCGGGCGGTGCCGGGGAGGCAGTACGCCACCGGCGCCGGGGTGTCGAGCAGGCGCGTGCGGGGCAGGTCGGGCACCGGCGTGCTGAGCAGCAGCACCAGGTCGAGGTGGCGCAGCCGCTGCCGGCGCACCCGTCCGGCGGTGAACGCGAGGTTCAGCGCGAGGTGCGCGCCGAGCAGCACCGCGGCGGAGATCCCGAACACCGCCGGTACCGACGCGTCGGCCGGCAGCCGTCCGGCGGTCGCCTCCCGGACGAAGGCGGCCGCCGCGGCGAGCAGGTGCGGCCCGAACGGCGCGAGACCCGCCGTGAGCAGCGCGCCGAGCAGGGAGAGCACCCCGGCGAGCGCGATCGACTGCCAGACGACCAGCGCGAGGCCCGGCGCCGCCTCCGGCCAGCGGGCGCGCACGAGCGCGAGCGGCACCGGCCAGGCGAGCGCGACCGCGAGCGCGCCGAGCAGCGCCGAGGCGAGCAGCACGGGGTCAGTCGGCGCCGAGCAGGCGCCTGAGCGCGGCCGTCTCGTCCGGCCCCGCGAGCGTCACGAACCGCGCCAGCGCCGCCGTGCGGTCCGGCGCCTCGCCGAGCGCCTCGTGCATGAGGTCGGCGACGAACTCGTCGCGGCTCCGCGACGGCGCGAACGTGTGCGGGCGGGAGCCGCGCTCGCGGTGCACGAAGTGCTTCCGCTCGAGCCGGGTCAGCACGGTGAGCACGGTGGTCACCGCGAGCGGGCGCTCGGCCCGCTCGTTCAACCCGTCCCGCACCTCGTTCGCGGACAGGGCGCGCGGCGCATCCCACAGGCGCTCCAGCGCGGCACGCTCCAGGTCACCCAGCGTCGCCACGACACCCCTCCTCGAGTTGTTCTACACGCCGTAGAAATCGCGTTACTCTACGAACGGTAGAAATCATCTCACGCCGAAGGGCGGGAAAGGGGTGCTCGTGGACCCCCTGCTGATCGCGCGGTGGCAGTTCGGCATCACCACCGTGTACCACTTCCTGCTCGTCCCGCTCACGATCGGCCTCGGCCCCGTGGTCCTGTTCCTGCAGTGGCGGTGGGTCCGCACCGGCGACGACCGCTGGTACCGCGCCACGCGCTTCTGGGGCAAGCTCTACCTGATCAACTTCATCATGGGCGTGGGCACCGGCATCGTCCAGGAGTTCCAGTTCGGCCTCGCCTGGAGCGAGTACAGCCGGTTCGTCGGGGACGTCTTCGGCGCCCCGCTCGCCATGGAGGCGCTGCTCGCGTTCTTCGCGGAGTCGACGTTCCTCGGGCTCTGGATCTTCGGCTGGGGACGGCTGCCGAAGCGGCTGCACCTCGCGACCCTCGGCGCCGCGATCGCCGGCTCGGTCGCCTCCGCCTACTTCATCCTCGCCGCCAACTCCTGGATGCAGCACCCGGTCGGCGTCCGCCTCGTGCACGGCCGGCCGATCATGACCGACATCTGGGCCGTGCTGACCAACAACACCGCCGAGCTCGCCTTCGCCCACACCATCACCGGATCGGTGGCCGTCGCCGGCGCCTTCCTGCTCGGCATCGCGTGGTACCAGCTGTGGCAGCGCCGGCGGGACGGCATCGACACCGTCGGGCCCGACGGCCGCGTGATCGTGGGGGAGGACCCCGCGATCCCCGGCCGCGACCGGCTCGACCACCGGGTCTGGATCACCACGCTCCGGCTCGGCGCCGCGGTCGCCGTCGTCGCGTTCGCGGCCGTCGCCGTCACCGGCGACGCGCAGGGCAAGCTGATGTTCGTCCAGCAGCCGATGAAGATGGCCGCCGCCGAGGCCGCCTGCCACACCGGCACGAGCTTCTCGGTGCTCACCATCGGGGACCCGGGCTCCACGGACTGCCGCGGGATCGTCTACCAGATCGAGGTCCCAGGCGTCCTCTCGTTCCTCGCGAAGGGCGACTTCTCCACCCCGGTGCAGGGCGTCGACGAGCTGCTGCCGCAGTACGAGGCGAAGTACGGCACCACGCTGCCGGACAAGGCCATCTACGGCGCCCGCGCCGGCGAGCGCATCGACTACGTGCCGATCATGCCCGTCACCTACTGGGGCTTCCGGATCATGATCGGGTTCGGCGCGCTCGCCGCGTTCGCCGCCGCCGTCGCCCTCTGGCTCACGCGGAAGGGGACCGTCCCGCGCTCGAAGCGGCTCATGCAGCTCGCGCTGCTCGGCATCCTCGCCCCCTTCGGCGCGAACGCGGCGGGCTGGATCTTCACCGAGATGGGCCGCCAGCCGTTCGTCGTCGCACCCAACCCGACGCCCGGCGGGGTCGACGGCGTCTACATGTTCACGGCCGCCGCCGTCTCGCCCGGCGTCAGCGCCGGGGAGCTGCTCACCTCGCTCGTCCTCCTCGGCCTCGTCTACCTCGTGCTGCTCGTCGTCGAGGTGGCGCTGCTCACCCGGTTCGTCCGGGGCGGCGTCGCCTCCGCGGTGCCCGAGCTCGCGCACCCCGAGTCCGACGAGGACGCCGCCCGCCGCGACGACGTGCTCGCCTTCGCCTACTGACAGGAGCGGATCCACCGTGTCACCCCTCGCCGTGCTCTGGTTCGTCCTCATCGCCGTCCTCTGGATCGGCTACCTGCTGCTCGAGGGCTTCGACCTCGGCGTCGGCATGCACATGCTCGTCTCGGCGCGGAGCGACACCGAGCGGCGGCTGATGCTGAACACGATCGGCCCCGTCTGGGACGGCAACGAGGTGTGGCTGCTCACCGCGGGTGGGGCCACCTTCGCCGCGTTCCCGTTCTGGTACGCGGCCCTGTTCTCCGCGCTCTACCTGCCGCTCGTCGTGGTGCTGGTCGGGCTCATCCTCCGCGCGGTGGCGATCGAGTTCGCCGGCAAGGGCCGGACGGCACGGTGGCGCACCGGCTGGGACACCGCCATGGGGCTCGGCTCGTTCGTCGCCGCGTTCGGCATCGGGGCCGCGCTCGCCCTCACCACCACCGGGCTGTCGATCGACGCGAACGGGGACCGCGTGGGCGGTCCGATGGCCTGGTTCTCGCCCGCCGCGGTGCTCGGTGGTCTCGCCGTGGTCGGCTTCTGCCTGGCGCACGCCTCCACCTTCCTCGCGCTGAAGACCGACGGTCCCGTCCGGCGCCGGATGGGGCGCTTCAGCGGCCGCATCGCCCCCGTCGCCCTGCTGCCGATCGTCGCCTGGGTGCTGCTGATCCAGGTGCGCTCGGGCGGGCCGCTGGGCTGGCTGCTCGTGCTCGTCGCGGCCGTCGCGGGGATCGCCGGCGTCGTGGCCGCACGCCGCGGCCACGAGGGACGGGCGTTCCTCGGCACCGCGCTGCTGCTCGCCGCGGGGGCCGCCGCGATCTTCCTCGACGTCTTCCCGGTGGTGCTGCCCTCGACCCTCGATCCCGCGTGGGATCTCACGGTCGGCAGCGCCAGCGCGTCGCCCTACTCGCTCGGCGTCATGACGGTCGTCGCCGCCCTCGGGGTACCGCTCGTGCTCGCGTACCAGGCCTGGAGCTACTGGGTCTTCCGCCGGCGGCTGACG
>JBQCCU010000431.1:0-3978 GCA_051961935.1 Amnibacterium sp.
GGAGCCGGCGTCGTCGAGCACCACCTGGTCGAGCACGATCCGGCCGCTCGTCAGCGCACTCACCCCGGCGAGGGCGGCGAGCGCCGTGGACTTCCCCGCGCCGTTGCGGCCGACCACCGCGAGCACGGCGCCGGGCGCGAGCGCCACCTCGGCGTCGAGGGTGAACGCGCCGCGGGCGACCCCGAGCCGCGCGGCGAGCGCTCCCGTCATCCGCGGAGTCCCGTCAGCCAGCGCTCGCGCAGCGAGACGAGCACCACGACCGCGACGACCACGAGCACGACGGCGATCGCGACCGCGGAGCCGGGATCGTTCGTGAGCGCGTGGTAGGCCGCGACCGGCATCGTCTCGGTGACGCCGGGCAGGCTGCCCGCGAACGTGATCGTCGCGCCGAACTCGCCGAGGGCCCGCGCGAAGCTGAGCACCGCGCCGGCGGCGAGGCCGGGCAGCGCGAGCGGCAGCGTCACGCGGGCGAAGGTGGTCCAGGGCGAGGCGCCGAGGGTCGCCGCGGCGACCGCGAAGCGGGCGTCCACGCCGCGGAGGGCGCCCTCGACGCTGAGCACGAGGAACGGCAGCCCGACGAACGCCTGCGCGATCACCACCGCGGCCGTGGTGAACGGGATGGTGATCCCGAACGCCTGGAACAGCGGCTGCCCGAGGAGCCCGGTGCGCGAGAGCAGGAGCAGCAGCGCGATGCCGCCGACCACGGGCGGCAGCACGAGCGGCGTGGCGACGACGGCGCGGGCGAGGCGGGTGAGGCCGCGGGGCCAGCCGTCGGAGGCGGCGAGCACCGCCGCGAGCGGCACCCCGAGCAGGATGCACACGGCGGTGGAGGCGAGCGCGGTGCCGAACGAGAGCCCGAGAGCGGGCAGCACGACCGGTCCCGCGAGCAGTCCGGGCAGCCGCTCCCACGGCGCCCGCACGAGCAGCGCGACCAGCGGCCCCGCGAGCAGCAGGCCGCCGAACAGCGCTGGGGCGACCAGGGCCGTCGGCGTGCGTCCCGTCGTGCGCCTCATCGCGGCGGCAGGAAGCCGGCGGCGGCGAGGTCCGCGGATCCGCGCTGCACGACGTAGTCGGTGAACGCCTTCGCGAGCGCCGGGTTCGCGGAGGCCGACAGCGGCGCGATCGGGTAGGTCGTGATCGCCTGCGCGGCCTGCGGGAACGGGATGCCGCGGACCGTCGTGCCCGCGGCGCGCACGTCCGTCCGGTAGACGAGGCCCGCGTCCGCGTCCCCGGCCTCGATCTTCGTGAGCACGCCCGTGACGTCGGGCTCGTAGCTGTCGGGCTTCGCGGCGACGCCGGCGAGGGCGAAGACCCGCTGCGCCGCCGCCCCGCAGGGCACCTGCCGGTCGCAGACGACGACCGTCCTCGCGGCATCGGCGAAGTCGGCGAGGCCCCTGACGTGGCCCGGATTCCCGGCGGGCACCGCGATCTCCAGCTCGTTGCGGGCGATCGGCACGGGGGCGGATGCGGTGAGGTGCTTCGCGGTGACGGTCGCCATCGTGGTCGTGCTCGCCGCGGCGAAGACGTCCACGGGCGCCCCGGCGACGATCTGGGCGGCGAGCGCCGAGCTGCCGCCGAAGCTGAAGCGCACGCTCGTGCCCGGATGCGCCGCCTCGAAGGCGGCGGCGATCCGGGGAAGCACCTGGTTCAGGGACGCGGCGGCATCCACGGTGATCGTCCCGGACGGCGCGCTCGGCGACGGCGCGGCCTCCCCGTCTCCGGCCGGCCGCGCCTCCGCGCAGCCGGTGAGCGCGACCGCGGCGAGCAGTCCCATCGCGACGAGCGCCAGGGGGCGCGTCACCGGGCGTCGCCCCGTTCGATCACGACGGTGGTCGCCTTCACGGCGGCGGTCGCGAGCACGCCGGGCTCGAGGCCGAGCGTGTCCGCGGCCTCCCGGCTCATCAGGGAGACGAGGCGGAACGGACCGGCCTGCAGGTCGACCTGGGCCATGACGCCGTCGCGGAGCACCCGGGTGACGATCCCGGGGATGCGGTTGCGCGCGGAGGAGGCGCCGCCGGGTGGCACGAGGCGGGCGAGCGGCGACTCGGCGGCGATCTCGGTCGCGAGGGCCGCGAGCTGCGCCCCGTCGACCGTCGCGGGGCCGGCGTCGCGGTGCACCGCGATGCGGCCGGCGTCCGCCCAGCGCCGCAGGGTGTCGTCGCTCACGCCGAGCAGCGCGGCGGCGTCGGTGACGCGGATGCGGTCGACCATGGCACTCCTTCCCGCAGATGCGGCGCTTCAGCCCAGTATGACGCCGCATTCACGGCGCTGAGCGACCGCCGGGACGGCGGATGCGAGGATCGGACCATGCCCGCCCCGCGCACGGCCGACCGGTTCGCCAGGCAGGTGACGCTGCCCGGCTTCGGCCGCGCGGGCCAGGACCGGCTCGCCGCGGCCCGCGTCGTCGTGGTCGGGGCAGGCGGCCTCGGCTCGGCGCTGCTGCCGCCGCTCGTCGCCGCGGGCATCGGCACGGTCGTGGTCGTCGACGGCGACGTGGTCGAGGTGACGAACCTGCACCGCCAGACCCTGCACGGCGAGCAGGACCTCGGCGCGGAGAAGACCGCCTCCGCGGTCGCCGCGCTGCGGCTGCTCGCGCCGGCGGCCACCGAGGTGGTCGGCGACCCCCGCTTCCTCGACGCGACGACCGTGGACGAGGTGGTCGCGGGCGCGGACCTCGTGGTCGACGGCACCGACTCGATCGAGACCCGGTACCTGCTCGACGCCGCCACCGAGGCCGCCGGCATCCCGCTCGTCTGGGGCTCGGCGACCGGCACCACCGGTCAGGTCGGGGCCTGCCTGCCCGGCTCCGCCCGCTGGCGCGACCTCTTCCCCACCCGGCCCGCGGACGACGACGTCGTCACCTGCGCGGTCGGCGGCGTGCTGCCGACGCTCTGCACCACGGTCGGCGGCCTCATGGCCACCGAGGTGCTGAAGCTGCTGACCGGCCTCGGGCGCCCGCTCGCCGGCCGGCTGCTCGTGGTCGACGCCCTCGCCCCGTCCGTGCGGGAGATCGGCTACGGCCCCGCGGACCCCACCGAACCCGAGGATCAGGAGCACTGGATGGCGGAGAACGAGGACGTGTCGGTCGAGGAGGTCGCCGCGGTGCTCGAGCGCGGTGACGCGGTGCAGCTGGTCGACGTGCGCGAGCCGTGGGAGGCCGAGATCGTGAGCCTGCCCGGCGCGACACTCATCCCCCTCGGCTCGATCGAGTCGCGGCTCGGCGAGCTCGACCCCGGCGTGCCCGTCATCGCGTACTGCCATCACGGGATGCGCAGCGACAGCGCCGCGGACCGGCTCCGCGCGGCGGGGTTCGACGCGCGGTCGATGGCCGGCGGCATCCACCGCTGGAGCGACCGGATCGACCCCTCGCTGCCGCGCTACTGACGGTGGCCCGACGCATCGTCGACGAGCACGCGGCGCACCTCGCCGCGCTGGTCGGCCCCGCCCTCGCCGGCCTCGGCGCCGAGCCCGCGCCGCTCGTCGCCGCGCGCGGGCGGGTGCTCGCCGCGGACGTCGTCGCCCCCGTCGCGCTCCCGCCGTTCCGCAACTCGCAGATGGACGGCTGGGCCGCACGCGCGGCCGAGATCGCGGCGGCGCCCGTCTCCCTGCCCGTCGCCGGGGTGCAGGCCGCCGGGCCGGCGGCGCCGCGCACCCTGCCGCCGGGCGCGCTGCTCAAGGTCATGACCGGCGCGCCGCTGCCCGACGGCGCCGACTGCGTCGTGCCGGTGGAGGACACCGATCCGGACGGGGACCGGATCCGCATCCGCGTCCCGCGTCGCCGCGGGGAGTTCGTGCGGGAGGCGGGCAGCGACCTGCCCGCCGGGGCGCTCGTCGCGGCGACGGGCGCGCTGCTCACCCCGCGGCGGCTCGCGGCCCTCGCCGCGAGCGGCGTCGCCGAGGTGCCGGTGCGGCGCCGCGCCCGTGTCGCCGTGCTGACCACCGGCGAGGAGGTCGTCGAGCCGGGCCGCCCGCTGCGCT
>JBQCCU010000432.1:0-3541 GCA_051961935.1 Amnibacterium sp.
GTCGGGACGACCGTGAGGCCGGTCGCGGCGGGACCCGCGCCGAACCCGAAGAACGGCGCCTGGGAGCCCGGCGTCCCGCCGGGCGTGGTGTCACCGTTCGCGAGCGCGGCGTTCACCGTGGTCGCGAGCGTCGTCGCCAGGGTGTTGTAGACCTCGGCGGTCTCGGCATAGATCCCGCCGGTGCCGTTCGAGGGCCCGGCGAGCGTGGCGAGCTGCGCAGCCACGGAGCCGCCGTCGATCGTGGCGGGGGAGCCGCTGTCCGCCCACTCGAGGTGCACCGGGGACGCGCCGGCGCCCTCCATGCCGGAGCTGCCCGCGAGCGTGAGCGAGCGCGCCGTGTTCTCGGACACGAGGGTGCTGCCGCCGAGGTACACGTCGATCGTGCCGTCGGCGTTCTCCCGCGTCGTGGCGCCCGTGAGCCCCGCGAGCGTGGTGAGCGCGGTGTCGCGCTGGTCCATCAGCTCGTTCGCGTTGCCCCCGGCGGTCGTCGTCTGCAGGATCGCCTTGTTCAGCGCGGCGACGTGCTGGGCGGCCCCGTTGATCGCGGTGACGGCGTCCGAGGTCGCCGCCCGCTGGTCGCTCCAGGCGGTCTTCGCCGCCGTGTAGCCGGCCGCGATCCGCGAGGCGAGCAGCTGGCCCTGCCCGATGAGCACGCTCGCCTGTCCCGACGCGGTGATCGAGCCGGCCGCGTTGCCCATGTTCTGCCACTGCGCCCAGAAGTCGTTGAGGGTCGAGGACAGGCCGCTGGCGCCGGGCTCGTTCAGCGAGGTCTCCACGGAGGACACCGCCGCGGAGGCGGTGTCCCAGTACCCGCTCGTCGACGCGGTCGTGCGCACCCGCTGGTCGATCACGGTGTCGTTGAGGCGCGCGATGCCGAGCACCGTCACACCGGCGCCGATCAGGGCGCCCTTGCTGAAGAGCGCCGGCGTCTGCGTGCCGGGGACCGACGCCTGGTCGACGCGCTGCCGCGTGTAGCCCTGCGTGTTGACGTTGGCGATGTTCTGGCCGGTGACGTCGATGGCGGCGCGGGCAGCGGCGAGGCCGCTGTACGCCGTGTTCAGCGTGCCGAAGGTGGACGCCACGCTCAGCCCTGCCGGTCGAACAGGTGGGCGAACGCGCCGGAGGTGCTGTGCGTGCCGCGCTGCGTGTAGCCGCCGACGGGCTCCGCGGCCCCGACCGTCGCCAGGGTCTCCTGGGTGGCGCGGGTGGCGGCGCGCAGATAGGTCAGGTTGGTGTCGCGCACGTCCGCGATCTGGGCGGTGAGCGCGGTCAGCGCCGTCAGGTGCGACTGCAGGATGTCGCGCCACACCTCGTCGGGGGCGTGCTCGACGAGCTGGCGCAGGGTGGCGTCCTCGCCGAGCCCCCACTCGATCGCGACCGCGGACGCCTCCACGGTGCGCTCGATGCCGGCGGTGCGGAGGCGGGCCAGCACGGCCTCGACCTCGCGGGTGGCGTGGTGCAGCCACTTGGACCGGCCCGCGGTGAGCAGGAGCTGCTCCTCCTCGAGCTTGAAGACGAGCAGCTCGAGCAGCTCGCGCTCCCGCCAGAGCAGGGTCGACAGATCGTTCACGCCCATGATCCCGCTCCTTCCGCACGGTCGGTCCCGCGCCTCCCACTCTCGGTCCGTTCCTCGTATATGTAAGGAACGGCGCGCGGGGATCTGCGCGACCGCCCGGAACCTAGCGGACGACCGGTGCGCGGCCCGGGAGGCGCGGCGCCCCGAACTGGGGACACGCGGGGGATCCGGCGTGTCCGGTGGCGCCTCCCCGCCAGAGGGTCGGGCGGTTCTTACGCTCGCGATCACGGCACGACTCCTCTCGTGCCGCTCGGATCCTGGGGGACGGATGACGGCACGCCAGCAGCGCGACCGCCTCGTGCGGGAGAACCTCGCGATCGTCGGCTACCTCGTGAACGAGGTGGCGCGGAAGGCGACGCACGTCTCCCGCGACGAGCTGGCCTCCGCGGGCGCGCTCGGGCTGCTGCTCGCCGCCGAGTCGTACGACCCCGACCTCGGCGTGCCGTTCGGTGCGTTCGCGCGCCGGCGGGTGCTCGGCGCCATCGCCGACGAGATGCGCGCCGCCGACTGGGCGAGCCGCGCCACCCGCAAGCGCATCCGGGAGTCGCTGCAGGTGCAGGAGTCCCTCTCGCACGCGCTCGGCCGCACGCCGACCGTGGACTAGATCGCCGAGTCGCTCGGCGTCGACCGGGCCGCCGCGGCGGAGGCCCTCGCCGACGCGAGCCGCAGCGTCGCGAGCCTCGACGAGACGGTCGGGGACCTCGTGGCGTCCGAGATCGCGAACCCCGAGGACCAGATGCTCGACACGGAGCGCACCCGTTACGTGGCCGCGGCGGTGACCGCGCTCCCCGAGCGGATGCGCTACATCGTGGAGCAGATCTACTACCACGACCGCAGCGTGAACGACCTCGCCGAGGAGCTCGGGCTCACCCACTCCGCGGTGTCCCAGCAGCGCTCCGAGGCGGTGCGGCTGATGCGCGACGGCCTGCAGGAGCACTACACGGACGGGGCGTCCGCCGAGCCGCACTCGCGCGTCGCTCCGGCGCGTCGCGCCGCCTACCTCGCGCGGCTCGCGGAGACTGCGACCGCGGGCATGAACCCGGGCGTTCCCGCCCGCATCGACGTCTCGCGCGCCGTGTCATGAGGCACGGCAGCGTGACCGCGTCCCCACTTCGGGGCAAGTGCTAACAGCCCCGACGCGGGCGCCGATAGGCATCCGCGTCGGACCACGGATGGACCGGTAACACACCAGATCCCAGATCACGGAGGAAGCAATGGGATTCTCGATCAACACCAACCTCGATGCGCTCAGCACGTATCGGAACCTGCAGAACACGCAGAGCTCGCTCTCGAGCTCGCTCGCGAAGCTGTCGAGCGGTCTGCGCATCAACAACGCGGGTGACGACGCCGCGGGCCTGACGATCGCGACGGGCCTCGGCGCGCAGATCTCCGGTCTGCAGCAGGCCAGCCGCAACGCCCAGGACGGCGTCTCCGTCGTGCAGACGGCGGACGGCGCGCTGGGCCAGGCCCAGTCGCTGCTCGGCCGGCTCCGCGACCTCGCGGTGCAGGCGGCGAACGACTCGAACAGCGACTCGGCGCGCACCGCCATCAAGACGGAGGCGACGAGCGTCACGGCGGAGCTGCAGCGGCTCGGCCAGTCCACCAACTTCAACGGCAAGGTCCTGCTCGACGGCAGCGCCGGCACCATGAAGTTCCAGGTCGGCTCCGACGGCAACAGCCAGAGCCAGATCTCGGTGAGCCTGAACTCGGCGAACCTCACGGCGGTGGCGACTGCCCTCAGCACGGGTGCGGTCAACTCCGCCACCTCGTACACGGGGGTGGCGGACATGACCGACGCGAACAGCAAGACGCTGACCTTCGTCGACACGAACGGCAGCACCACCACGTCGGTGGACGTCACGGCCGGTGCCTGGGCCGCGAACTCCGGCGACTACGCCGGCTTCGTCAGCAAGTTGAATCAGGACGCCGGCTTCTCGGCGAAGTTCACCGCCTCCGTCACCTATG
>JBQCCU010000433.1:0-8022 GCA_051961935.1 Amnibacterium sp.
CTCACGTCGGCGCTGCTCGGGATGGCGCGCAGCGGCTCCCTCGACGGCGCGATCCGCCGCGAGGCCGGCTTCGCCGGGCTGGACACCACGCGGACCACGCTGTTCCTCGGCGACGGCGCCTGGTTCAACGACCTCGCGACCCGTCTGCACCTCTCCGGCGACCAGTGGGGGGTCATGAACGAGACGGGCGACTACCCCGGTCAGGCCTGGCTCTGGCTGTTCTCGCTCTGGTACCAGATCCCGGCCATCGGTAACGCGCCGAACGCCGACGTGCTCGCGGTCGGGCTGATGGCCGTGCTCTCCCTGGCGCTCGTGCTCGTGCCCTTCATCCCCGGCCTCCGCGCGCTGCCGCGGATCGTGCCGATCCATCGGCTGGTGTGGCGGGACTACTACGCCAAGCGCTCGGCCGCCGCTGGGCGGGGCACGAGGACGACGGCCGCCGGCTGAGCGGGCCTCGGGCTGAGCAGCGGCCCGACGGCCCGCCCGGATCTCCTGCATCCGTGCTGCGCGCGGACCTGCGAATTCGTCGCTCGCCCGCGTGGGCACTGGTATCGGCGCATGCAGTGCCTATGGTGCCCTCGCGCGTTGCAGCGCTGCAAAGCCGAGTTCGAGGATCGACCGCCCCAGGAGGCCACCGGTGCCGACGTCGTCGCAGGACGTCCGTGCTGTCCGTCCCGAGCCCGTGGCCGCGATCCGCCGCGCCGGGAGGGCGCCGCACCAGGTGCTGCTGTTCGGGGCCGGGATGCTCACCGGGATCGGCCTCCCCTCGCACGAGACGGGGCTGCCCGGGGTCGTCGCAGACCGCCTGCACGCCCGCTCCGGCCGCGGTGTGAACCTCACCGTGATCGTCGACCCGGATCCGACGAGCGACCGCGCGCTCGAGGCGCTGCCCGGGCTCCGGCTGCCGCGCTTCGAGGCCGTGCTCGTCGTGCTCGGCGAGGACGCGGCGCTCCGCCGCACGCCCTCCGCCGAGTGGGCGACCCGCGCCGGCGCACTCTTCGACCTGCTCGCGGCGCAGGCCGCTCCCGGAGCCCCGGTCTTCGTCTACGACTCGGCGCGAGCGGTGCTCGCGAACGCCGGCCAGCGCTCGCGGCGGTTGTGGCGCGCCGCGGCGCGGCAGCACGCGATCAGCGAGCGGCTCGCCGCGCCAACCGGGATCCGGTTCGCGGAGCTGACGCCGTCCCTGCACCACCTGGGGCTCGGCGGCCGCTTCTCCCCCGTCGCCTACTCGGCCTGGGGCGAGTACATCGTGGAGCGCCTGCGGCTCGCCCTGCTCGAGACGGACGAGTGGATGGCGCCACGCACCAGCCATCACCGTCGCGAGGGGGCCGTCGACGAGGAGCTGCGCCAGCAGGCGCTCGACTCGATGCGGCTCCGGAGCCTGCAGCGCGACGACTTGATCGATCTGATGGTGAAGCGCGCGAAGGCCGTGTTCGGCGCCGACGGCGCCGCGCTGAACATCATCGACGGCGAGGAGCAGTGGCAGCTCGCGACGACCCTGCCCGCGCCGGTCACCGTGCCCCGGTCCCACGCGTTCTGCGAGGTCACGATCGAGTCCGAGGGACTCACCTTGATCAACAACGTGCGGCGCGACCCGCGGGTCGCCGACCGCCCCCTCGCGAAGAACGCGGCCGTCTCCGCCGGGGTCCCGATCCACACCTGGGACGGGTACCGCATCGGCGCGCTCTGCATCTACGGGGACGCCCCCCGATCCATGCGGGACAGCGAGCTGCAGGAGCTGCAGGACCTGGCGGGCCGGATCGAGCAGGAGCTCTGGACCGACTCGCTGCGCCGCAGCCGCGAGGCCGCCCTGCACTGAGCGGGACCGCGGTCACGGCTGCCACGGACATGACGACGCCGTGAAGGCCGTGCGCGTCGACTCCGCCTGGGCCGGTGGAGGCCCTTCACTGGCCGCCATGCTGATCGCGGCCGTCGCAGCCCTCGCCGCCGCGCTGTGCCTGACGCTGCTCGTCTCGGTCGCCTCGACACGGGTCCGACGCGCCCCGCGCGCACTCCGGGCCGGCGCGGCGGTCGCCGTCTGCGCCGCGGTCGTGTGCGTCGCACTCGCCACCGCCGCCCTCGTGTCGGCGCCGAGCGCCCGGGCGACGCCGACGTGGACCGGCGTCGCGGCCCCCGCCCCCTCCTGGCAGCCGGAGGCCCTCGGGTCGGGCCCGGGCTACCGCGGGATCGTGCGCTGGCGGATGCCCGCGTTCCCGTCCTCGACCCGGACCGTCGTGCCCGCCGCCCGGACGGCGGGCGAGGTCGGCTCGGTCGTGCTGCCCGCGGCCCGATCGCACTTCCGGGCGCGACCGGCCCACGTCTACCAGCCGCCGGCGGCGCTCACAGGTCATCCGCCCCGCCTGCCCGTGGTCATCGCCCTGTCCGGGCAGAGCCGCGGCGCCGGCCCGACCGACGTCGTGCGCATGGGCCACATCGCGGCGACGATGGATGCGATCGCGCGCCGACATCACGGCGTCGCACCCGTCGTCGTGATCCCCGATCAGCTCGGGTCGGGATCGAGGAACCCGATGTGCGTCGATTCCCCGCTCGGGAACGTCGCGACGTACATCACCACCGATGTCCGCGGGTGGATCCTCGGTCATCTGCCCGTCGCACACGACCGACAGGACTGGACGATCGCAGGGTTCTCCGAGGGCGGGACCTGCTCGATCCAGTTCGGCGCCGGTCGGCCGGACCTCTTCGGATCCATCGTCGACGTGTCCGGCGAGCAGGCGCCGTTGAACGGCACTGTCGCTCACACCCTCGCCGTCGGCTTCGGCGGCAGCGCCGCGCGGTACGCCGCGGCCGCCCCCTTCCACCTGCTCGCCGTTCACCACTACACGGCGACGGACGCCTTCTTCGGCGCCGGCGCCCTCGACCACCACTACGGCTCCGTCACGCCGGTCATGGCCGCGCAGGCGGAACGCGCGGGGATGACCGCCCACCTCCGCCGGTTCGCCGGGATGAAGCACAACTGGGTGCTGGCCCGCGCCGCGCTGCAGTGGGGCCTCGACGGGCTGCAGGGCTGGTGGCCCGCGATGCGTGCGCCGCACTCGGCTCCCGGCGCCTGAGCGACCGGGGCGTCAGCGGCGGAAGGTGCGCACGAGCGCGAGCACCGCGACCACCAGCGCGCCCGCGAGGATCAGGATCTGCACCACCAGCCAGGGAGTGCCGTTCACGCCGATCCCCTCCGCCCTGCCGCCGGACGATTCCGCTCCTGCCGGGGAACGGGCCCGGGGTGAGCCCGGGCCCCCCGGCCGCTCACGGTCGAGGGGCCCGCTGCACCCGTGTCCACAGCACCTGGACGCTGCTCAGTGAACGACGGTTCCCCATGTGCCGCCGAGGACCCACCTCGGCGTCCGCCGAGATTCCCTCGCAGCACGCTATGAACGGCCCCTCGACACCGTCCACGCCGTGTGGGATGCGGGTGTCAGGTGGAGTGCGGCAGCGTGATGGGGGCGGTGCGGAGCAGGTAGTCGTCCCGCAGGCCCCGGACGTACGGGTGCGTGGGCCGGGCGAGCACGTCCTCGAGCGAGCCGAGGCCGACGATCATGCCGCCGTGCATCACCGCGACCCGGTCGGTGAGCCGGGACATCACCGCGGCGTCGTGGCTCACGATCAGCGCGGTGAAGTCGCGCTCGCTCTGCAGCTCGAGCAGGGTGTCGAGCACCGGCGCCTTCACCGGCACGTCCGCGCCGCCCGTGGGCTCATCGGCGACCCACAGCGCGGGCTCGAGGATGAGGGATCGGGCGATCGCGACCCGCTGGCACTGGCCGGGGGTCAGTTCGTGCGGGTACTGGGCCATGGTCGACCACGGCAGCTGCACCGCGTCGACGAGCTCCGCGGCCCGGCGGCCCGCCTCGCGTCGGTCGAAGTGGTGGTCGCGCTCGAACAGCGGCTGCGCCACGTTCTCCGCAACGGTCCGGCCGCGGTCGAGCGTGCGGAACGCCTGCTGCGGCAGGTAGCCGACCTCCGCCGACAGCCGGCGACGGCCGCGCTCCGTGAGCCGGCGCACGTCGGTGCCGAGCACGCTGAGCCCGCCGCCGGAGACCACGGTCGTGCCCGTCCCGCCACGGCCCGCGATCATGCGGGCGAGCGTCGACTTCCCGGCGCCGTTCTCCCCGACGATGCCGAACAGCTCGCCCCGCGCGACCCGGAACGTCACCCCGCGCACGGCGGTGAAGCGACCACGGCCGCCACCGGGCGGATAGTCGATGGACAGGTCGCTCGCGACGACGAGATCGTCCACGCTCGCTGCCACAGCCTCACCCCCTTGGAGCGAGCGAGTGTACCGACGGCGCGCGCGCCTCGCAGGGGGCGCGCCCCCCGTTCCGAGGGTTCTAGACGCCGCGGAGCATGCGGCGGTCCGCCTCCACGCCCACCAGACGGCGGCGCAGGTCGCGCAGCCGCTCCGCGTCCTCCGCGCCCTCCGTGCGCTGGAGCTGACGCACCAGGTCCGCCTTCTGCCGCAGCAGGTGCCGGTCGACCAGCGTGGCGACGGTGGAGCGAGCGGTCCGGGTCAGCTGCTCCTCCTGCTCCGTCCGCACCGGCAGCGGCAGGAACGCCAGGCCCTCCACGAGCGGCGCGAGGGGCGCGGGCACGCCCGCCATGATCCGATCGAGCCAGCCCGCACCGCCGAGGGCGTCCCGCTGCGCCTTGATCGAGTCGCGCACCGCCGCCAGCGCCCGGTTCGAGAAGCCCGCGTCGATGGCGCGGTGGATGAGGTCGCCCCCGACGAGGTGCGGCACCTGCACGATCATCATGAGCGCCTCGCGCTCGAGGCGCGTGTTCGGGTCGTTCGGCAGGTCCTGCAGCGTGACCGGACGCGGCGCGGGTGCCTCCGGCTCCCGGGGCGCGCTCGGCACGGCGGCGCGCTGCGGGGTCCCGCGGCCACGGTCGTCGCTGCCGCCACGTCGGCCGGCCGAGCCCACCGCCCTCGACACCTCCCGGAGGTCCATCCCGTGCCAGCGGGCGAGCTCCCGCACGTATCCGGGCCGCACGGTGGTGTCGCGGATGTCGGCGATGATCGGCGCCGCGCCGCGCAGGGCGGCCGCCCGGCCCTCGACGGTGTCGAGATCGTGACCGGCGAGCACCTGCCGCAGCATGTACTCGAACATCGGCTTCTTCGTCTCGAGCATGGCCCGGACGGCCTCGTCGCCGCGCTGGATCCGGAGGTCGCACGGGTCGAGGCCGTCCGCGCCCACCGCGACGAAGGTCTGGGCGCTGAAGCGCTGCTCCTCCGCGAACGCGCGCACCGCGGCCTTCTGGCCCGCCGCATCCGGATCGAAGGTGAAGATCACCTCGCCGGCCGACGACGAGTCGTCGCCGAGCACCCGCCGGAGGACCTTGATGTGGTCGACGCCGAAGGCGGTGCCGCAGGTGGCGACCGCGGTCGGCTCGCCCGCGAGGTGGCAGGCCATCACGTCGGTGTAGCCCTCCACGACGACGACGCGCTTGCCCCGGCTGATCTCCCGCTTGGCGAGGTCGAGCCCGTACAGCACCTGGCTCTTGTGGTACACCGCCGTCTCGGGGGTGTTGAGGTACTTCGGGCCCGGGTCGTCCTCCAGCAGGCGGCGCGCGCCGAACCCCACCGTGGCGCCCGTGAGGTCGCGGATGGGCCACACGAGCCGGCCCCGGAACCGGTCGTAGACGCCCCGGTCCCCGCTCGAGACCAGGCCGGCACCCTGCAGCTCGGCGTCCGTGAACCCCCGGCCGCGCAGGTGCTTCGTGAGCGCATCCCACGACTTCGGCGCCCAGCCGACGCCGAACCGCTGGGCGGCCTCGGCGTCGAAGCCGCGCTCGGTGAGGAACCGCTGCCCCGGCTCCGCCGCCGCGGTCGGCAGCTGCTCGACGAAGAACTCGGCGGCCGCCCGGTTCGCGTCGAGCAGCCGGACCCGGTTCGTGGTGTCCTGGGCGGGTCCGCCGTCCTCGTACGTGAGCCGGTATCCGATCCGGGCGGCGAGCCGCTCCGCGGCCTCCACGAAGGTGACGTGGTCGAGCTTCATGAGGAAGGCGTAGACGTCGCCGCTCTCGCCGCAGCCGAAGCAGTGGAAGCGGCCGACCCCAGGGCGCACGTTGAAGGACGGGCTGCGCTCGTCGTGGAAGGGGCACAGGCCCTTCAGGGCCCCGACGCCCGCGGGCTTCAGGGTGACCTGCTCGCCGATGATGTCGGCGATGTTCGTGCGGGCCCTGACCTCCTCGATGTCACTCGAGCGGATGCGGCCGGCCATGCGCAGAGTCTAGATTTCGGCGCCGACCCGGCCGCGCGAGCGGCGGGCGACGGCGGCACGCTCGCGGGCGACGAGGCGGGTGGCGGGCAGGCGGCGGAGGGACGCGGGCAGCGCCCGGTAGAGCGGCGCGAGGGCGACCGCGAGGCCGGTGAGGTCGGGGCGGCGCACCGGCGCGAGCGGCGCGAGCTCCGCCCGCAGGCCCGGCAGCGTCGGCAACGTTGCGGCGATGAGGAACGGAAGCGCAGGCCGCACCCAGCGGGGCGCGCCACGGGCGGCGAACAGGTCGGCGATCACGTCTCGGGTCGTGTCGTCCAGCCGGAGCGCTCTCGCGGCAGCGGCGAAGGCCGCGTCGAACTCGGTCCTGGTCCCCGGCCACCGCTCCGCCGGCATGCCGAGCGTCGTGCCGGTCGCGCCGAGACGGGCGAGCAGCTCGTCGCCGAGCGGCTGCGGGAGCGGCCCCCACACGGCGTCCGCGATGCGCAGCGCCGTGTCGGCGATGGTGGCGGTCACCCAGAACCGGAGATCGGCGTCGGCGGCGTCGTAGGGCACGGCGGCGCCCGGTCCGCTCACCACCCGGGCGTGCAGACGATCGATGCGTCTCGTCACCGCATCGGTGGTGGCCTGGTCGCCGTCGGCGACGACGTACAGGTAGACGAGGGTGTGGCGCAGTCGGCGGAGCGGATCCGTGGCGAAGTCGCTGTGCTCGGCGACGCCGTGCCCGACCCCGGGATGGGCGAGCTGGAGCAGGAGCGCCCGCAGGCCGCCCGCCAGCAGGGCCGCCTCGAGCTGCAGCCCGGCGGCGTCGGGGATCCGGCGCGACCGCCTCACTCCGCCAGCCGTGCGTGCCAGGCGAGGGCGGACTGGTCCGTGAGGCTCGCCACCTGGTCGACGACGACCCGCTTGCGATCGGCGTCCGAGACCGCGTCCGCCCAGTCCGCCCGGAACGCGGTGTCCATCCGCTCGGGCTCGGCGAGCAGGCCGTCGGCGAGCTCCTGCAGCAGCTCCCGCTGCTGCAGGTAGATGGGCTGCCGCGTGTTGTGCGCCATCACGAACGCGGCGACCACGCCCTTCAGCGCGGCGATCTCGGCCTGGATGCCCCGCGGCACCTCGACGTCGGCGCCGAACCGCACGAGCGTCGCGGCCGGATGCGCGCGTCGCGTCGCCTGCGTCGCCGCACCCGCGAACCGGCCGATGAGCTGGCTGGTCAGGTTCTTCAGCGCCCCGTGGGCGCGGCGGGAGCCGTCCCACTCGAGGATCCAGGGCTCCATCGCCCGCAGCCGGTGCAACGCTTCGACGAGCTCGTCCTGATCGAACGCGCCCCCGACCCAGGCGTACATCGCGGCCACCACGTCGCGCTGCGCGGCGTTGGAGCGCAGGGCGGCGACGTCGACGGAGCCGGCGACCACCGCGTCCTCGAAGTCGTGCACGGAGTAGGCGATGTCGTCGGCGAGGTCCATCACCTGCGCCTCGATGCACCGGCGCTTGTCCGGCGCTCCCTGCCGCAGCCAGAGGAAGGCGGCGGCGTCGTCGGGGTAGTAGCCGAACTTGGCGCGGCCGCTCGGGTCGCCCACCGCGTCGTCGAGGCCCCACGGGTACTTGCAGCTCGCGTCGAGGCTCGCTCGGGTGAGGTTGAGGCCGTACGGACGTCCGTCGGGGCCGAACACCTTCGGCTCGAGCCGGGTGAGCAGTCGCAAGGACTGGGCGTTGCCCTCGAAGCCGCCGATGTCCTCGGCCCATTCGGCAAGCGCCCGCTCCCCGTTGTGGCCGAACGGCGGATGCCCGAGGTCGTGGG
>JBQCCU010000434.1:0-2369 GCA_051961935.1 Amnibacterium sp.
CCCCGACGCCGTCGGCCCGGCCTCCGCGCCGAGCCCGGCGCCGGCCGCCCCCCGGAGCGCCGCGCGCACCTCGGTCGGCCCGAAGACGCAGGCGATCCCCGCCGACCAGCCCCGTGCGGCCGCCCGCACGGGTGCGGCCAACGAGGACCTGGTGACGCCGCTGCGCGGCATGGCGAAGACCCTCGCCTCGAACATGGACGCCTCGCTCGCGATCCCGACCGCGACCAGCGTGCGGACCATCCCGGCGAAGCTGATGATCGACAACCGCATCGTCATCAACAACCACCTGCGCCGCGCCCGCGGCGGCAAGGTGAGCTTCACCCACATCATCGGCTGGGCCCTCGTGAAGGCGCTCGTGCAGTTCCCGAGCCAGAACGTGCACTACGCGGAGGTCGACGGGAAGCCGTCCCTCGTGCAGCCGGGCCACATCAACCTCGGCCTCGCGATCGACATGCCGAAGCCGGACGGCACCCGCGCCCTGCTCGTGCCGAGCATCAAGCGCGCCGAGACGATGACGTTCGCGGAGTTCGTGGCCGCCTACGACGACCTCGTGCAGCGCGCCCGCGCCAACAAGCTCGGCGCGGACGACTTCGCCGGCACCACCCTGTCGCTCACCAACCCGGGCGGCATCGGCACGGTGCACTCGGTGCCGCGCCTGATGAACGGTCAGGGCTGCATCATCGGCGCCGGCGCCCTCGAGTACCCGGCGGAGTTCCAGGGCGCGAGCGAGAAGACCCTCGTCGACCTCGGCATCAGCAAGACGATCACGCTGACCTCCACCTACGACCACCGCGTCATCCAGGGCGCCGGCTCGGGCGAGTTCCTGAAGATCGTCCACGCGCTCCTCATCGGCGAGCAGCGCTTCTACGAGGAGATCTTCGCGGCGCTGCGCGTGCCGTCCGACCCGATCCACTGGGCGCAGGACGTCAACGTCGACCTCGCGGACGACGTCTCGAAGACCGCCCGCGTGCAGGAGCTGATCAACGCGTACCGGGTGCGCGGCCACCTGCTCGCGGACACGGATCCGCTCGTCTACCAGCAGCGGATGCACCCGGACCTCGACGTCCGCAACCACGGCCTCACCTTCTGGGACCTGGACCGCGAGTTCGTGGTCGGCGGCTTCGGCGGCCGCCGCGTGATGAAGCTCCGCGACGTGCTCGGCCTCCTCCGCGACACGTACTGCCGCACGGTCGGCATCGAGTACATGCACATCCAGGACCCGGTGCAGCGCGCCTGGTTCCAGGAGTCGCTCGAGCGGCCGTACAAGAAGCCGACCCCGTCCGAGCAGATGCGGATCCTGTCGAAGCTGAACCAGGCGGAGGCGTTCGAGACGTTCCTGCAGACGAAGTACGTCGGGCAGAAGCGGTTCAGCCTCGAGGGCAGCGAGAGCCTCATCACCCTGCTCGACACGGTGCTGCAGCGGGCGACGGAGGCCGACGCCCTCGACGCGGCCGCGATCGGCATGGCGCACCGCGGCCGCCTCAACGTGCTGACGAACATCTGCGGCAAGACGTACGGCCAGATCTTCCGCGAGTTCGAGGGCACGCAGGACCCGAGGACCGTGCACGGCTCCGGCGACGTGAAGTACCACCTCGGCACCGAGGGCGAGTACGTCTCGGCGACCGGTGCCACGCTGCCGGTCACGCTCGCGGCGAACCCGTCGCACCTCGAGACCGTCGACGGCGTGCTCGAGGGCATCGTGCGGGCCAAGCAGGACCGCGACCCGATCGCGACGTTCCGCGTGCTGCCGCTGCTGGTGCACGGCGACGCGGCGATGGCCGGCCAGGGCGTGGTCGTCGAGACGCTGCAGATGAGCCAGCTCCGCGGCTACCGCACGGGCGGCACGATCCACATCGTCGTGAACAACCAGATCGGCTTCACGACCCCGCCGCACGACTCCCGCTCCTCGGTGTACGCCACCGACGTCGCGAAGACGATCCAGGCGCCGGTCTTCCACGTGAACGGCGACGACCCGGAGGCCGTCGCCCGCGTCGCGGAGATCGCGTTCGCGTACCGGCAGGAGTTCCACCGCGACGTGATGATCGACCTCGTCTGCTACCGCCGCCGCGGGCACAACGAGGGCGACGACCCGTCGATGACGCAGCCGCTCATGTACAACCTCATCGAGGCGAAGCGGAGCGTCCGGAAGCTCTACACCGAGGCGCTCGTCGGCCGCGGCGACATCACGCAGGAGACCTACGACGAGGCGCACCGCGACTTCCAGTCGCGGCTCGAGCAGGCCTTCGCCGAGACCCACGCGGCGCAGACGGGCACGATCCCCGCGGTCGGCGGCTCGAACGCGGCGGGCGGCATCGGCGCCGAGCGGTCGGACCAGCCCGAGCACCAGGACCCCGACACCGCGGTCCCGG
>JBQCCU010000435.1:0-4843 GCA_051961935.1 Amnibacterium sp.
CACCGGCTCGGACCCGATCCGCACCCGGATGCGGGTGCGCGGCCGGGCGGGGCCGGCGAGCCGCTCGGACGCGTAGGCGAGCTCGTCCCCGATACGTCGCGAGCGCATCCGCGCCCCCCGGTACGGGAGACCGAGCGCGACCTGCGCGTTGAGGACCGGCAGCAGGTGCTGCGCCTCCAGCGTGCGGAACACGACGCCGCGCCGCCCCTCGCCGTCCACGGCGTAGAGGCGCACGTTCGTCTCGAGGAACGTGCCGAGCCACGGTACGGGGGGTGCCGAGAAGAACCGCGACGCCTCGAGCCGGAACGGGATGAGCCCCACCCAGGTGGCGCCGTCGAACTCGTCGGGCACGGTCCCCGACGGCAGCAGCGGCGCGACGCGGGCCGGATCGACCCGCCAGTGCAGGAACACGGCGTCGCGCCACCGCTGCCGGATGACCGGAGCGCCTGGCAGGGGCGGCGCGGAGGCCGAGATCGGCTCCGGCGTCATGGGCTCAGCAGCCGAGCAGCGAGGCCTGCAGGTAGCCGGTCAGCCGGTCGAGGCCCACCCGCTCCTGCTGCATCGAGTCGCGCTGCCGGACGGTGACGGCGCGGTCGTCGAGGGAGTCGAAGTCGACCGTGATGCAGAACGGCGTGCCGATCTCGTCCTGCCGGCGGTACCGACGGCCGATGGCGCCGGCGTCGTCGAACTCCACGTTCCAGGTCTGCCGGAGATCGGCGGCGACCTCGCGGGCGAGCGGCGAGAGCCGCTCGTTGCGGCTGAGGGGCAGGACCGCCGCCTTCACCGGCGCTAGGCGCGGGTCGAGCTTCAGCACGGTGCGCTTGTCGACGCCACCCTTCGTGTTCGGCGCCTCGTCCTCCGTGAACGCGTCGACGAGGAAGGCCATCAGCGAGCGGGTGACGCCCGCCGCCGGCTCGATCACGTACGGGACCCAGCGCTCGCCCTTGCCCTGGTCGAAGAAGCTGAGGTCCGTCCCCGACGCCTTCGCGTGGGTGGAGAGGTCGAAGTCGGTGCGGTTCGCGATACCCTCGAGCTCACCCCACTCGCTGCCGGTGAAGCCGAACCGGTACTCGATGTCGACGGTGCGCTTCGAGTAGTGGGAGAGCTTCTCCTTCGGGTGCTCGAACAGCCGCAGGTTGTCCGGCGCGATGCCGAGGTCGGTGTACCAGCGGTGGCGCTCGCCGATCCAGTACTCGTGCCACTGCTCGTCGGTGCCCGGCTCGACGAAGAACTCCATCTCCATCTGCTCGAACTCGCGGGTGCGGAAGATGAAGTTCCCGGGCGTGATCTCGTTCCGGAAGCTCTTGCCGATCTGGCCGATGCCGAACGGGGGCTTCATCCGCGCGGAGTTCAGCACGTTCGCGAAGTTCACGAAGATGCCCTGCGCCGTCTCGGGCCGCAGGTAGTGCAGGCCGGACTCGTCGTCCACCGGCCCGAGGAACGTCTTCATGAGGCCGGAGAAGGCGCGCGGCTCCGTCCAGGCGCCCGGCTGCCCCGTCTCCGGGTCGTTGATGTCGGCGAGACCGTTGGGCGGGAGGTGGCCGTGCTTCGCCTCGTACGCCTCGATGAGGTGGTCGGCGCGGTACCGCTTGTGCGTGTGGAGGCTCTCCACGAGCGGGTCGGTGAACACCTCGACGTGGCCGGACGCCTCCCACACCTGGCGGGGCAGGATCACCGACGAATCGAGGCCGACCACGTCGTCGCGACCGCGGACCATCGTGCGCCACCACTGGCGCTTGATGTTCTCCTTGAGCTCGACGCCGAGGGGCCCGTAGTCCCATGCGGAGCGGGAGCCGCCGTAGATCTCACCGGCCTGGAAGACGAATCCCCGGCGCTTGGCGAGGGCGATGACGGCGTCGAGCGAGTTGGCGGCCACGGAGCTCCCGTTCTCGGCCGGGCCGGCTGCCCGGCCGTCGTTCTGTCGTCCGGCGAGCCTACCGGTCGGCCCGCGCGCTCCTCGACCGGGCTACCGTCGACGGATGCCCGTCCCGCTCGCCGCCGCACGCCGCATCCTCGTCGCGGGGGCCTCCGGCAGCGGCAAGACGACCCTCGCGGCCCGCATCGGCAGGGTCACGGGCGTCCCGCACGTCGAGATCGACGCGCTGTTCTGGCACGCGGGCTGGACGGCCAACCCGGGCTTCGAGCGCGAGGTCGCCGCGCTCGCGGCGAGCGACGCGTGGATCACCGAATGGCAGTACGACGCCGCACGGCCGGTGCGCGCACGCCGCGCGGAGCTGCTCGTGTGGCTCGACCTGCCGCGGCTCGTCGTGCTCGCGCGCGTGCTCCGCCGGACCGTCCTGCGCAGCCGGGGGCGCCTCGAGCTCTGGAACGGCAACGTCGAGCCGCCGCTGCGCACGATCCTCACCGACCCGGAGCACATCATCCGCTGGTCGATGCGCACCCACGGGCTCTACCCCGCACGCATCCGGGAGGCGCTGGCCGAGCATCCCGGGCTCCGGATGGTGCGCATCCGCTCGGGGAAGGACGCCGACCGCCTGCTCGCACTGCTCCGCGGGTGAGTGTTTCGTCCCGTGACGCGCGGGCGTCGCCCCCGCTCCGGCGCCGACCTACTGTGGCCGGACCGATCACGGAGGGGATCCGCCATGTTCCGCAGCACGCCACGACCGCACACGGTGCACACCGTCTGCGAGCGCGGCGCGATGTGCATCGACGACCGGCCCGGTCACGCGGTGACGCTGCTGCGGATGCGCCTCGCGCACCTCGCGCCGGCCGGATGGGAGGACGCGCGCGTCGTCGGCGCCGCCCGCGACGGCGGGATCGAGCTCGAGCGCTGGTCCGACGGCGCGCGGGTGCGCGTCTGGAACCACATCGACCTCACCGCCGACCTGCCGGCGGGCTCGGTCGTGGCGCTCCACGAGCAGTACGGCGTGCTCGCCGCCGGCCGCGACCGCTACAACGTCGCGCTCGCCTGAACCCGGCGCTCGGTCCGCTTCAGGCCGCGGCCGCCGCCATCGAGCCGAGCATCGTCCGGCACGCGCTGATGCACGCCTCGCACGCGTCCGCGCACATCGCGGCCGCGCCACCCATGTCCGCGTGCATGCGGCACTCGGCCATGCACGCCTCGCACATCGCCATGCAGGCCCGGAGCATCGACTCCATCGCCCCCATGTCCATGCCCATCGGGCGCAGCATCATCCGCATCGTCGCATCGCAGACGTCCGCGCAGGTCGTGCACATCGACGCGCAGCGCCCCATGCCGTCCATCCCGGCCATCTGGTCGGCGCACATGGCGCACGCCTGCATGCACATCGAGCACTGGTCGATGCACGCCTGCATCGCGGACGTGTCCATCCCCGAGGGCATGGACATCGACTTCATCATGTCGGCCGTCATCGTCTCCATGAGCGCACCCGTCTCCCCTGGGTCGCGGGGCGTCCCGCCCGGACGCCGTGGAGCGCGGCCCGATCCGCACGGCAGTATGGCCCGCCGACATGGGCCGCCACATGGGGAGGTCCCTCCGTGGGACCCACGACTCTCCTTCCCGCGCGGCGGACGACCGACCCTCGCGGCGAGGTGAGGACGATGTCGAGATCGACGATCACGGGGCTCGTGATCTGGAGCGTGGGCAGCCTTGTCGCCGGGGCGGTCCTGTTCATCGTGGCCGCGGCGCTGGTCGTGAGCGCGAACGGGCGGCTGCCGAACGACGTGGGGCTCGTCGACCTGGGCGGGGCACCCGCCGCGTTCGTCGTGTCCGCCGTGCTGCTCGCGGTGCTGCTGCTCCTCGCATCCGTCGTCCTCGCGCTCGTCGCGTGGATCGGGGCGCTGATCGAGACCGCCGCGCTGCCGGAGAAGGGCTGGTTCGTCGCGATCCTCGTGGTCGGGGTGCTCGGCATGATCCTCGTCGCCGACCTCGTCTACGTGATCGGGTCGCCCGGCCGGCGGCAGAGCGTGCCGGCCGTCGAGGAGAGCCGGCTCCCGCCCCCCGTGCTGTCCGACCGCTGACGCGGCTCAGGCGCCGGACGCCTCCGTCGGGGCGTCGACCGCGCCCCCGAAGCGCCGGTCGCGGTTGGCGTACTGGCCGATCGCCTCCCACAGGTGGCGGCGCCGGAATTCGGGCCAGAGCGTGTCGAGGAACACCATATCCGCGTACGCGGACTGCCAGAGCAGGAAGTTCGACGTGCGCTGCTCGCCCGACGAGCGCACGAAGAGGTCGACGTCGGGCATGTCGGGCAGGTAGAGGTGCCTGGCGATGGTGCGCTCGGTGATCGCGTTCGGCTTCAGCCGCCCCGCGGCCACCTCGCCGGCGATGCCGCGTACGGCGTCCGCGATCTCGGTGCGGCCGCCGTAGTTGATGCACATCGTGAGCGTGAGGGTGCGGTTGTCGCGGGTGAGCTCCTCCGCGGCGCGCAGGTCCCCGATCACGGTGCGCCAGAGGCGCGGCGTGCGCCCCGCCCAGCGGATGCGGACGCCCCACTCGTTCAGCTGCTCCCGGCGCCGGCGGAGCACCTCCCTGTTGAACCCGAGGATGAACCGCACCTCGTCGGGCGAGCGCGTCCAGTTCTCGGTCGAGAACGCGTAGGCCGACAGGTGCTGCACCCCGGCCTGCAGCGCGCCCGCCACGACGTCGAGCAGCGACGCCTCGCCGGCGCGATGCCCCTCGATGCGCGGAAGACCACGGCGGTTCGCCCACCGGCCGTTGCCGTCCATGACGACGGCGACGTGGGCCGGCACGCGGCTGAACGAGGGCGGCGTCTCCCCCGTCCAGTCGACCGGGCGGATGGGGTCGAGCTGGATCCGAGCCATTAGACGGGGACCTCCGCGGATGTCGTGCGGTCCACGTGCGGCAGCGACCGCAGGCCCCGCTCGAGGTGCCACTGCGTGT
>JBQCCU010000436.1:0-4039 GCA_051961935.1 Amnibacterium sp.
CGACGGGCTCCTTCACCTTGAGCAGCAGGTCCGCCGCGGCCCACACCTCGTCGGCGGAGGCGCCGAGCTCCGCGCCCGCCATCTCGTACTCGGCGTCGCTGTAGCCGGAGCCCTCCCCCGCGCCGCGCTGGACGAGGACGCGGTGCCCGCGACCGATGAGCTCGTGCGCACCGGACGGCGTCACGGCCACCCGGTCCTCGTTGTTCTTCACCTCGGTGGGCACGCCGATCAGCACCACGAACCTTCTTCCTCGAGCGATCCGCTCGCCTGCACGACCGGAATACTCCTGTTCTTCGGTCGAGCACCAGAGGATCCGAACATCCACACAGTGGATAAGGTTGTGGACGAAGGATGTTCGGCTAGCGTGGGCGCCATGCCGCCTGCGTCGAACGAGGACGCACCCGTCCGGCTCGACGACGTCGACCGGCGGATCCTCGAGGCGCTGCGCGAGAACGGGCGGATCCCGAACAACCGGCTGGCCGAGCTCGCCGGCGTCGCGCCGTCGACCTGCCTCCAGCGGGTCCGTGCGCTGCAGGACAGCGGCGTCATCCGGCGCTTCACGGTCGACCTGGATCCGCGGCGCCTCGGCTACGGGCTGCACGCGCTCGTATCGGTGCGCATCACGCCCGGCGCGCGCGGCCAGCTCGCCGCGTTCGCCGAGCAGCTGCGGTCCCTGCCGGAGGTGACGCAGTTCTTCTACCTGGCGGGAGCCGCCGACTTCATCGTGCACTTCCAGGCCCGCACGACGCAGGACCTGCGCGACTTCGTCACCGAGCAGCTGTCGACGAACCCGATCGTCGCGTCGACGAACACGAGCCTGATCTTCGAGCACGACATCGGCGCGCTGCGGATCTGACCGCACGCGCGGACTTGCCACTTTCCGCCCTCAAAGCGGTCGGATGAGGGCAGAAAGTGGCAAGTGCGCCGGGGCGGCGAGGGCGCGACCGCGGCCCGTGCGGGTCAGTGGAAGCGGTGGTCCTGGATCGTGATCCGGGGCCCGCGGCGGGGCGGGCGCACACCCGCCCGGTAGATGAGCCGCACCACCCGCTGCCGGTGGCCGCGCCAGGGCTCGAGCAGCTCGAGCATGCCCGCGTCGTCGACGGGTGCTCCGGTGAGCGCATGGCCCACGAGCGTCGACAGGTGCAGGTCGCCGATGCTCGGCGCATCCGGATCGCCGTGGGAGCGCTGACTCGTCTCGGCAGCGGTCCACACGCCGACGCCGGGCACGGTGCGCAGCCGTTGCGCGACCTCCGCGCCGCCGCGCCCGAGCGCGAGGGTGCGCTCCAGCCCCGGCGCGACCCGCGTCACCTCCATCGCCGCGCGGGAACGCTTCGGGTCGACCCCCGCCCGGTGCCAGTCCCAGGAGGGGATGCGCCGCCAGCCGTCGGCGGTGGGCGCCACCCGCATGCCGGCGGGGGCGGGCCCCGGCGCCGGGCTGCCGTGGCGCGTCACGAGCCACGCCCAGGAGCGGTGGGCCTCCAGCACCGTGATCTTCTGCTCGAGGATCGCCGCGACCATCATCTCGACGACCTGGCGGCACCGGGTGAGCCGCAGGCCGGGGTTGCGGCGGCGCGCCTCCTCGAGCAGGGGGACGCCGCGCACGTCGAGCCCGGACCAGTCGTCGCCCGCACCGAGCAGCTCCGGCACCCCGTCGATCGCCCACTCCGCCCCGGGACCCCAGGCGTGGGCGGACACGGAGCCGTCGGCGTGCTGCGCGAGCCGCAGCGTCGCGGACCCGAAGGGGGTGGTCGTGGTGCGCCAGACGACCCCGGACGGCTCCCGCCGGAAGGTCGGATCCTGCGCGCCGCGCCGCAGCGGCGCGATCGTCGCCGCGAGGTCGACGGGCTCCGCCGGGGCGTAGCGGCAGGCGGCGTCCGACACCCGTTCGGGGGACACCGTGCCGATCACCGGCACAGCGTAGGAACGCCGGCGGACGAGCCGGAAACCGACACGCCCGCCGCTAGCCTTCCGACCGTGGTGCGCTGGCTGCTCTTCGACGTCGGCGGCGTGCTGGAGCGCGTCGACGACGCGCGGTGGCCCGTCCGGTTCGCCGAGCGCTGCGCAGCGCGCGTCGGGCTGCGCGTCGAGGAGCTGACGCGCCGGCTCGACGCGGCCGAGCTGCCCGACACGACCGTCCGCAGCGGCGTCGAAGCCGAGTACTGGACCGCCTTCGCCGCGGCGATCGATGCGGATGGGGAGACGCTCGCCGCGATCCGCGCCGACTTCTGGGACGCCTACTGCGGCTCCGCGAACACCGTGCTCCTCGCCGAGGCGCGGGCGCTGCGCGGACGGGTGGGCCTCGCCATCCTGTCCAACTCCGGCGACGGAGCGCGGGAGGAGGAGGAACGGCGCTACGGCTTCGCGGCGCTGTTCGATCCCGTCTGCTACAGCCACGAGCTGGGCGTGCGGAAGCCGGATCCCGCCGCCTTCACCGCGGCCCTCACCGCGATGCGGGCCGAGCCGGCCGACGTGCTGCTCCTCGACGACCTGCCGGCGAACGTCGCCGCGGCCCGCGCCCTCGGCATCCGCGCGCACCTCCACGTCGACGACGCGACCACCCTGGCGGCCATCCGCCGTGGGCTGGAGGGGACTCGGGGCATCCACGGCGAACCGGCCTAGCCTCGCCGCCATGACCGGTGCACCGACGTCCGAGGAGCGCGCGACGCTCGCCAAGCTGCTGAAGAAGGCTAGGATCGCGATCATCACCACGGTGAGCGCCGACGACCAGCTCGTGAGCCGTCCGATGGCCGTGAAGGAGCGGGACTTCGACGGCGACCTGTGGTTCTTCACCGAGGATCCGTCCCACAAGACGGACGAGGTGCGCACGAACCCGGAGGTGAACGTGGCCCTCGAGTCCGGATCCGGCTGGGTGTCGATCGCCGGCATCGCCGAGGTGGTGACCGACCCCGCCAAGATCGACGAGCTGTGGGACACCGGCGCGGAGGCGTGGTTCGAGCAGGGACGCCAGGACCCGAAGGTGGCGCTGCTCAAGGTCACCGCCCGCACGGCGGAGTACTGGGCGACGGACGACCCGAAGCCGCTCGTCCTGTTCAAGTACGCGAAGGCGGCCGTGACCGGGGGCCGGCCGAAGGTGGGCGAGTCCCACACCGTCGACCTCGACTCGTGACCGTGCGGGCGGTCGTCGTCGCGGAGACCGACGGGAGAACGGCCGGATCGGTCGTGGACGCCCCGGATCCCGCGCCCGCAGCGGGCGAGGAGCTGCTCGAGGTCGCGTTCTCGTCGCTGAACTACAAGGACGCCATGGCGGTGGCCGGGCGACCGGGCATCGTGCGCGGGCTGCCACGGACCGCGGGGATCGACGCCGCCGGGCATGCGCCGGACGGCCGGACGGTGGTGGTCACCGGCGCGGGGCTCGGCGAGCGCCGCGACGGCGGGCTGGCGGAGCGCGTGGCGGTGGATCCCGCCTGGACCGTGGAGGTCCCGGAACCGTTCAGCGCGCAGCACGCCGCCGCGATCGGCACGGCCGGGGTGACCGCCGCCCTGTCGGTGCTGCGGCTGCAGGAGCTCACGCCGCCCGACGGCCCCGTGCTCGTCACGGGCGCGGGCGGCGGCGTGGGCGGCTTCGCGGTGGCCCTGCTCGCCGCCTCGGGCTTCGAGGTGCTCGCCTCCACCGGGCGCGGCGACGAGCTCGGCGACCACCTCCGTGCCCTCGGCGCGAGCGAGGTCCTGCCGCGGCTCCCCGCGGAGCCCGGGCGGCCGCTGCAGTCGCAGCGCTGGTCCGCGGTCGTCGACGCGGTGGGTGGCGGTCCGCTCGTGAACGCGATCGCGCAGACCGCACCCGGCGGCGTGGTGACGGCGTGCGGGCTCGCGGCCGCCCCCGACCTGCCGGGCAGCGTGCTGCCGTTCATCCTCCGCGGCGTCACGCTCGCGGGCATCGACTCGGTGGACCTCGACCCCGAGCGGCGGGGCGGCGCCCCGGCCGGCCGCCCGAGCCCCGACACCCACCACCGGTGGAAACCGAATTACGGAATGATAAAAAGCAAACCCCCTATTGCCACCCCCCCCCCTCTCCTCAAAA
>JBQCCU010000437.1:0-10183 GCA_051961935.1 Amnibacterium sp.
GACCGCGCGGCCGCGGTCGCCCTCCGACGCGTCCGTGCACAACTGGGTGATCTGATGCCCGGGTTCCGGCTCGGCTCGATCGAGGCCGTTCCCGCGGGGGAACGGGTCGACCTGCTCGCGGCCCCCGTCGCCGCGCTGGTGGCCGCCCGCGCGTGGGAGGAGCGGATCGGGGTGGTCCCGATCGATCCGGCGCTGTCGGAGACCGCCGCGACGCAGGAGCGGTACGGGCTGGATCCGGCGGTGCTCGTGAACTGCGTGATCGTCGCCGGGCGCCGCGACGGCGCCGAGCGGGTGGCCGCGTGCCTCGTGCCGTCCACGAAGCGCGCGGACGTCAACGGGGTGGTCCGCCGCCGTCTCGACGTGCGGAAGGCGTCGTTCCTGTCGCAGGACGAGGCGGTCGAGCGCAGCGGCATGGCCTACGGCGGCATCACGCCGATCGGCCTGCCCGTCGACTGGCCGATCCTCGTCGACGCGGACGTCGTGCCGCAGCCGCTCGTGCTGATCGGCTCCGGCATCCGCGCGTCGAAGCTGCTCGTGCCGGGCGCCCTCCTCGCCGAGCTGCCCGGCGCCGAGGTCGTCGACGGCCTGGGCAGGCTCGTCACGTCTACTCCTTGACCGCGCCCGTCGCGGTGTTCGTGATGCGCTTCTGGAAGACGATGAACAGGATCGCCACCGGGATCGTCATGATCGCCGCCGCACCGAGCTGCACCGGGTAGCGCTTCGCCGCCCCGAGCTGGCCGGACGAGAGCGAGGCGACACCCTTCGTCAGGGTGTACAGGTCGGGGCTCGACGACGACACGATGAAGTGCGCGAGCTCGTTCCACGACCCCTGGAACGACAGGATGATGATCGTCACGAGCGCGGGCCGAGCCATCGGCAGGATCACGGACCAGAAGAGGCGCACCGTGCTCGCCCCGTCGATCCTGGCCGCCTCCTCCACCGCGACCGGGATCGACTCGAAGAAGTTCTTCATGATGAACACCCCGGCCGCGTCGGCGATGAGCGGCACGATCATGCCGGAGTAGGAGTCGTACATCCCGAGCTGGTTGATCACGAGGAACTTCGGGATCAGCAGCACCACGCCGGGCACCGCCATCACCGCGACGAGTCCCGCGTAGAGGACGCCGCGGCCGCGGAACTGCAGCCGGGCGAGCGCGTAGCCCGCCGCCGAGTCGAACAGGGTGCGGCCGACCGTGACCGCGACCGTGACGATCGCCGAGTTCGCGAACCAGAGCGGGAAGTCCGACTGCGAGAACAGGTAGGTGTACGCCGCCGCCGTCCAGGTGGGCGGGACCAGGTTCACCGGATCGTTCGTCGCGTCGACCTCGGTCTTGAACGAGGTCGCCAGCTCGATGAGGAACGGGAAGATGTAGATGATCGCGATGACGATCAGCACGATGTAGAGGACCGGCATCCCGACGCGGACCGGGCGCCGACGCGGCCGGCCGATGCGGGCCGCCGTGGTCGCGACCGCCGTCGCGGGGGCGGGGGTCGTCGTCGTCGTGGTCACAGCGTGCCTCCCTGTCCCGGTCGCCCGGACGTCCCGCCTGCGATGGTGGCCGCGGCGAGGAGGTCCTCACCGGCCGGCCGGTAGGAGCCGCTCCCGTCGCGGTCGAAGCCCGCCCGTCGCATCCGCCGTCGGGAGACGCCGCGCTCCCGCAGCACCCAGCGCTGCAGGAGCGTGAAGGCGACGATGATCGCGAACAGGATGAAGGCGATCGCCGCAGCCTGGCCCCAGTCCTGCTCCTGGAAGCCCGCCACGTACGAGAGGTACGCGGGCGTGAGCGTGGTCTTCTCCGGGTTGCCCTGGCTGCCCACCAGGACCTGGTCGAACACCTGCCACGTACCGCTCCGGCCGAGCGTCAGGACGGTGAAGATCGTGGTCCGCAGCTGCGGCAGCGTGACGAGGCGGAAGCGCTGCCACGAGGTCGCGCCGTCGACCATCGCCGCCTCGTCGACCTCCTGCGACAGGTTCTGCAGCGCGGCGATGAACAGCAGCATGAAGGTGCCCGCGGTCGTGAACACGACCATCGTGATGATGATCATCATCCCGACGGACGGGCCCGACAGCCAGTCCCACCAGCTGACGCCGAGGAAGCCGCCGTTCACGAGGAAGTCCGGGCCGTTCCGCACACCGACCAGCGCGAGCAGGTTGTGCACGACGCCGTCGGCGTCCGCCGGCCAGTTCGGGCCCTTCAGCCCGATCGCGCCGAGCACCTGGTTGACCGCCCCGGTCGGGTTGAAGAGGAAGTACCAGAGCACGGTGATCGCGACGGAGCTCGTCACGGAGGGGAAGTAGAACGCGGTCCGGAAGAAGCCGCGCCCCTTCAGCAGCCGGTTGTTCACGAGCACCGCGAGCAGCAGCGCGAGCACCGTCTGCGTCGGTACGACGAAGATCACGTACCAGAGGTTGTTTCGGAGCGACGTGCCGAAGTCCTGCTCCGAGAGCCCGCCGCCCGAGGTGATCGAGGCGTAGTTCTTGAAGCCGATGAAGTGGACCCCGGACGAGAAGGGCGAGCCGTTGCCGCCCCAGTCGCTGAAGCTGACCCAGAGGGCCATCAGGATCGGGATCACGAGGAAGACGAGCAGCAGGATCACCGCCGGTGCGGTGAACAGGTAGCCGCCGAGCGCCTGGCCGCGGCGGATGCCGGACCGGTGCCGTCGTGCCGGTGTGCGCAGACCCACGCTGGTCATGCCGAACGTCCTCCCCGTGATCCCGGTCGACTCAGCCCTGCATCGTGGCGGCGAGGTTCTTCTGCTCGGTGGAGAGCAGCGAGGCGATGTCGAGCTTCTTCAGCCCAGCGAGCTTCGAGTCGAGGTCCGCCACGACCGCGGCCGAGCCCACCGACTTCGGCACGCCCTGCGCGTAGGAGGCGCCGTCGAGGAACGCCGCGAACTGCGGGAACTGCTGCTTCCACTGGCCGGCGGCCGACTGGATGGACGGCATGACGCCGAACGCCTTCGCGAACCCGAGCTGGTCCTTCGCGGTGGTCAGCTGCTCGACGAGCTTCAGCGCGGCGGCCTGGTTCTTGCTGGCAGAGGCGATGCCCCAGCAGTTCGTGAACTGCAGCGTGCCCTTGCCGGACGGGCCGGCGGGCAGCGGCACGACCGCGTAGTGCACCTTCGGGTACGTGGACGTCATCGCGCCGGCGATCCAGTTGCCCTCGATCGTCATCGCGGCCTCCTGCTTCCCGAAGGCCTCACCGCCCCAGCCCGCACCGACATCGTTGGTGAACTTCCACCAGCCCGCCTTGAGCGCGTTCTGCACGTAGGTCAGGGCCTTCGTGTTCGCGGCGCTGTCGACCGTGGCCTTCGTGCCGTCGGCGTTGGTGAGGTTGCCGCCGGCCTGGACCATGAAGGCCCCGAGCCGCTCGTACTGCGCGCTCGTGACGAGGCCGGTGACCTTGCCCTTCGTCAGCTTCTTGGCGACGGTCGCCAGCTGGTCCCACGACGTGGGGTAGTCCTTCGAGGTGAGCCCCGCGGCCTTCCACATGTCCGTGTTGATCTCGAGCTGCAGGGTCGAGAAGTCCTTCGGCGCGCAGTAGAACTTGCCCTGGTAGGTGAAGTTCGTCACGAGGGACGGATAGAAGTCGCCCTTGTTCTGCAGCCGGTCGCCGTAGGCGAGCAGGTCGCCCTGCTTCGCGTAGGTCGCGAAGGTGTCGGAACCGAGGTAGAACACGTCGGCCGGCTTCCTCGCGGCGAAGCCCTGCGACAGCTGCTGCTGCAGGTTGCTCGCGGCCTGCACGGTCGCCTGCGTCCCGGACGACTTCGACCAGTCGGCGACCGCGGACTTCACCGCGGCGGTCTCGGCGTCACCGGAGGAGCCGATGAGCACGGTGAGGGCCGACTTGCTCGAGGTGAGCCCGGAGCCGCTGCTGCTGCTGCTGCCGCCGCTCGAGCTCGAGGACGACGAGCCGCTGAAGCCGGAGCCGCAGGCGGTGAGGGCGAGCACGCTCGCCGCGGCGACGAGTCCCGCCGCCATCCGCTTCGTGCGTCGTTGCATGAGTGCCTCTTCCTTACTTGGTGGTGGTGGGCGCCGTTGCGGCGGCCATCAGGGGAACGGGAGGGAACGAGTCGGGTGCGAGCGCCGCCCGCGCGACGACCGCGGCGGTCGCGGACCAGGCCTGCGGGCGGCACGCGGCCGGATAGGGGACCGGGGCGCCGGCGGACGCCGGGTCGCCGCCGTACAGCTCGGGCATGCGGAAGTCGAACGCGGCCGCGGCGGCGACGAGCCCGCGGGCGAGGACCGCCGCCTCCTCCCCGAATCCGGCGCGGATCAGGCCGTGGACGGCGATCGCGGTGTCGTGGGCCCAGACGCTGCCGCAGTGGTAGCTGAGCGGCCAGTACCCGCCGGAGTCGGTCGCCATGGTGCGCAGGCCGTACCCGGAGTCGAGGCGTGGGTCGACGAGCAGGGCCGCGACGCGGGCCTCGTCGGCCGCGTCGAGCAGCCCGCTGCCGAGCAGGTGGCCGATGTTGCTCGTCAGCGAGTCGACCGCCGCGCCGTGCGCGTCGAGCGCGATGGCGGGGTGGCCGCCATCGGCGTCGTCGACCCAGAACGCGCCACGGAAGCGCTGCTTCAGCCGCGCGGCCCAGTCCCGCCAGCGGCCCGCCTCGTCGGCGTCGCCGACAGCGGTGAGCAGCACGACCGCCGCGAGCGCCGCCTCGTGGGCGTAGGCCTGCACCTCGCAGAGCGCGATCGGCCCCTCGGCGAGGCGGCCGTCGCTCCAGCGGACCGAGTCGCCGGAGTCCTTCCAGCCCTGGTTGGAGAGGCCGTGGCCGCTCTCGTCGTGGTAGGCGAGGAAGCCGTCCTCCGGCACCGAGGCGGCGAGCCAGCCGAGGGCCCGGCGCAGGGTGGGCAGCAGCTCGCGCACCGCCGCGTCGTCGAGGCCCGCGCGCCACGCGTCGTGCAGCAGCAGGATCCAGAGTGGGGTGGCGTCGATCGTCCCGTAGTAGCGGGGCGGGAGCACCATCCCGTGGTGCAGCGGGTTCACGTCCCGGCGCAGCTCGTGCAGGATGCCGCCCGGCCGCTCCGCGGTGTCGGGATCCGTCGTGGTGCCCTGGAGCCGCGCGAGCACCTTCAGCGTGCCGGCGGCCACCGGCAGGCCGGCGGGCAGCAGCATCCGCGCCGCCCAGATGGAGTCGCGACCGAAGAGGGTGAAGAACCAGGGGGCGCCCGCGGCGAGGAACACGTCGTCGGGCGCGTCGGGCAGCGCGAGCTGGAGGGCCTCGAGGTCGCCGACGGCCGTCTCGAGCCACCGGTCGAGGTCGGGCAGGCCGGAGGTGCCCACGGAGAGGGGCACCCGATCCTCGGGCGCGCGCACCACCGCGGCGGCGTCCTGGGCGCGGACCGTCCAGGAGGCGTGCACAGCGCCCTGCGCGGGCACGGTCGCCCGCCAGCGGAGCACGAGACCGCCGGCGTCGACCACCGGGTCGAGCCCCTGCGCCGTCAGCGTCGCCACGATGCTGCCGCCCGACCAGGCGGCGCCCCCGTCCCGGACCTCGATGGCCACGGGCGTCGCGGTGTCGCCGGACTTCACGGCGGGCATCGTGGCGAGGTCGGCGGCGAGCCGGACGGTGAGGTCGAGCTCGACCGGCACGTCACGGCCCGATCCGACCGCGAGGGCCTCGGTGACGCCGTCGGCGGTGACGCGGCGGTCGCGCTCGAGCCGGACGCGCGGATCCGCGGTGTCGTCGTCGAGGCCCCGCAGCAGGGCGCTGAGCCGCTGCCGGTCGGCGCGGGCGCGGTCGGTGCGGATGTGCTCGACCTCGGAGCCGGCGACGGACACCTCGAGGTGCGAGAGGACGCGCACGTCGGACACGTAGAGCCCGTCGATGCCGTCGGAGACGGTGCCGTCCCGCCGGCTCCACAGCTGCGCCGGAGCCCGGAGCACCACCTCCGCGTCGTGCAGGAACGGTTGCCTCATCGCCACGGGCAGGACCGTACATCGAGTCCTTTGATCGATCAAACCGCGACGCGCGCGATTCACAGCGTGTTCTACGATTCGAGGCAGCGGGCGGCTCGAAGGAGGACCGATGCGGCGCCAACCGACGGTCAGCGACGTGGCGTCCGCGGCCGGCGTCTCGCGTCAGACGGTCTCGAACGTCCTGAACACGCCGCACATCGTGCGCGCCGAGACGCGGGAGCGCGTGGAGCGGGCGATCGAGCGGCTCCACTACCGGCCGCACGCCTCCGCCAGACGGCTGCGCACGCGGCAGAGCGAGACGATCGGCGTCCGCCTCGACCCCGTCACCGACGGCATCTCCGGGTCGCTGCTGGACCGCTTCCTGCACGCCCTCGCCGAGCGGGCCGCGGCCGCCGGGTTCCGCGTGCTGCTCTACACCGCCGCCGACGAGGCGGCGGAGATCGAGCAGTTCCGGCGGCTCGTCGACGGCGCGGACGTGGACGCGTTCGTGCTCACCTCGACGCACCACGGTGACACCCGCATCGACTGGCTGATCGAGCACGACGTCCCGTTCGTCACGTTCGGCCGCCCGTGGGGCGTCGCCGACATGACCGATCCGGAGCACCTGTGGGTCGACGTGGACGGCCGGCACGGCCTCACGCTCGCGACGGAGCACGTGCTGTCCACCGGGGCCCGCAGGGTCGCGTTCCTCGGCTGGCCCGCCGGCTCCGGCACCGGCGACGACCGCCGTGCGGGCTGGCGGTCGACGATGGAGGCGCGCACCGATCTCGCGGCGGCGGAGCTCGACGCCCTCGACCTCGCCGTGGAGGAGGACCCGACCGACGGCACCATCGCGGCCCGGCTGGTCGCCGCGATCCAGCCGCCGCCCGACGCGATCGTCTGCGCGAGCGACTCGCTGGCCCTCGGTGCGCGGCTCGCGCGCGGCGACGGCGTGCCGATCGTCGGCTACGACGACACCCCGGTCGCCCGCGCGCTCGGCCTCTGCAGCGTGGCGCAGCCGCTCGACGAGGTCGCCGAGGGCGTGCTCGACCTGCTCATCGGCGCGCACCGCGGCCGGGCCGGGGGAGCGGAGGGCGTCGACGACCCGCAGCACCGCCTGGTGAAGCCGCGGCTCGTGGTGCGCTGAGGGTCAGCGCGGTTCGATCGCCACCGGGTGGAGCGGGTCGCGCCACTGCATCCGCAGCCGCAGGGCGCCCTGGCGGGCGATGAGCACGGCGATGCCGACGGCCGCCAGCGCGGGCACCGCGCCGGAGAGGAACATCGCGTCGCGGGGGCCGATCGCGTCGACGATCCAGCCCATGACGGGACCGCCGATGCCCTGGCCGCCGAGCAGCACGAGGATCCAGACCGCCATCACGCGGCCGCGCACGGCGGTGCTGCTCGTCGTCTGGATCAGCGGGTTCGCAGCCATGAAGAAGAACTGGTTCGCGACGCCGATGCCGACGAGCGCGATCCCGAACGCGACCTCGGAGGGCATGAAGGCGGCGACGGCCTGGATCGCCGCCCAGAGGCCGCCGCACACGACGACCGAGCGGAGGCGGATGACCGTGCGCCGGGTCGTGAGGATCGCGCCGACGAGCGCGCCGCCCGCGACGAGCGAGTTGAAGAGGCCGTACCCGGCCGCGCCCTGGTCGAAGACCTGCTTGGCGTAGGAGGCGAGCAGCACCGGCATCGTGATCGTGAACACGGCGAGGAAGCCGACCAGCACGATCGGCCAGCGGATCGCCGGCCGGGCGGCGGCGTACCTGACGCCCTCCTTCAGCTGGCCCTTGCTCCGCGGGGCCGGGGTGATCGGCATGAGCGCGGACCGGTCCAGCCGCGTGAGCATGAACACCGTGACACCGCAGGCGAAGGCGTTCACCGCGAAGGCGAAGCCGCCGCCGATGGCCGCGATCAGCGCGCCGCTGACCGCGGGGCCGATCAGGCCGCCGAGCTGGAACACGCCGGAGTTGATCGTGATCGCGTTGCGGAGGTACTTCGGGCCGACCAGCTCGTTCACGAACACCTGCCGGGCCGGGTTGTCGACGATCGTCGCGAAGCCGATGCCGAGGGCCGTCGCCCAGACCGCCCACACCGTGGCGGTGCCGGTCAGGGTGAGCAGCGCGAGGGTCGCGGAGAGGATGCCGGCGGCGCCCTGGGTCAGCATGAGCAGCTTCCGCTTCGAGTAGCGGTCGACGATCACCCCGCCGTAGAGGCCGAACACGAGCATCGGGCCGAACTGCATGGCCACGGTGACGCCCACGTCCGCGACGCTGCCCGTCAGCTGCAGCACGAGCCAGTCCTGGGCCACGCGCTGCATCCAGGTGGCCGTCATCGCGAGGATGTTCGCGCCCGCGAACAGGCGGAAGTTGCGCACGGAGAGGGCCGCGAAGCTGTCCCGCCAGCCGGAGCGGCGGGGCGCGGACGTCGGCGAGGAGGAGGACGAGGAGGAGACGGAGGGGTTCGCTGTTGCGGTCATGCCTCGATCAATGGTACGCAGAGCGCAGTATTACCGAAGGCAATGCCTCCAATAAATGACATCGGTGTTCGTAATGAGAGGCGGCCGTGTACGACCCGGTCCTGCTCCGCACGTTCCTCGGCGTGGTCGACTCGGGGAGCTTCACCGGCGCGGGCCAGCGCCTCGGGCTCAGCCAGCCGACGGTGAGCCAGCACATCAAGAAGCTGGAGCAGGCCATCGGGCGCCCGCTCGTCCTGCGGGACACGTGGGTGGTGCGCCTCACCGACGCGGGAGACGCCCTCGCCGGATTCGCCTGGTCGATCCTCGCCGCGCACGCGGCGGCGGAGGCCTACTTCGCCGGCCCCGCGACCCGCGGGCGCCTGCGCTTCGGCGCGGCCGACGACCTCGCGATCACGCAGCTGCCGCGCATCCTGCGGCACTTCCGGCAGCAGAACCCGCAGATCACCCTCGAGCTCACCGTCGGGCAGAGCGGGCCGCTCGTCTGCCGGCTCGCGGCCGGGCAGCTCGACCTCGTGTTCGTGAAGGAGCCGGCGTCCTCGGCGGGGGAGGGCGTGCTCGTGCTCCGGGACCGGTTCGTCTGGGTCGGCCAGGAGGGCACCGCCGTCGAGGCGGACAAGCCGGTGCCGCTCGTCATGTACCGCGCGCCGAGCCTCAGCCGGACGATGGCGATCGAGGCGCTCGAGCGGCAGGGTCGCCGGTGGCGCATCGCGTGCACGGTGCGGGACGTCGGCGCGCTGCTCGCGGCCGTCCGCGCCGGGCTCGGGGTGTCCGTCTTCCCGCACTCGCTGATCCCGGGCGACCTCACGAAGGTGACGAACCGGTTCTCCCTGCCCGACCTCGCGGAGGTGGACTTCCGTCTGATCGCGAACCCCTCGGCGCCGGCGGAGCCGATCGAAGCGCTGTCCGCGGCGATCCAGGCGCAGACCTTCGGCCCGGCCGAGCCCTCACGCTGACGCCGCCCGCGCATCCGGGCGCCATCCGACATCCCGGGCGTCGTTCCGCGCCCCGATCGTCGGAAGCGGCCCGGATGCCGCGTCAGCGGCCGGAGCGCGCCCGCCGTTCCTGCACGAGCTCCTTGGTGCGGAACAGCCGCAGGGCGGTCACGAGCAGCACCCCGCCCAGCACGTTCGCCACGATCGTCGGCACGAACCAGCCGAGCCAGTCGAGGTAGGTGATCGGCGACCCGATCTCGATCGCCCCGAAGATCAGCAGCGAGTCGAGGATCGAATGGAAGAGGCCGACCCCGGTCAGCAGGAAGCCGCCCGCGAACGCGGCGACCACCTTCGCGACGTCCGAATCGGTGCCGACCTGCATCCGGGTCATGAGCGTGATCGCGCTGCCGCCGAGCACGCCGAGCGCGATCGACTCGGGGGTGAAGCCGGCGTCGATGTACGTGTGCGCCGCCTCGACGATGGTGCCGTGCCAGGCCGGGAACCCGATCACGAGCAGCCACATGAACAGCCAGCCGGCGACGAGGTTCGTGATGAGCGTGCCCGCCCACAGCTTCGCGAGCTGCCCGATGGTGCCCTCCCGCGCGACGACCGCCGCGATGGGGAGCAGGAAGTTCTCGGTGAAGAGCTCGCTATTGGCGAGCAGCAGCGCGACGAAGCCGATGCCGAACGCGACGGCCGCGAGCAGCTTCTCGCCGGTCGTGTGGAGGACCGCGAGGTAGGCCATCACGCCGGTGCCGACCTCGAGGCCGCCCGCGAGGCCGGTCGCGAGCAGCACCCGGAGCCGCCGGTTCAGCCGCTGCGCGCCCTGCTCGACGACGGCGTCGAACGACTCGGCGACCTCGTCCTCG
>JBQCCU010000438.1:0-3025 GCA_051961935.1 Amnibacterium sp.
CTCCTCATCGTGTTCAGTGGGTGTTAGGCGTCTGTTCAGGTGCTCCCGATGGGGTCGAGGGCATGTACGACGACCGTCCGACTGACGCTGTGGAAACCGTGCCGCCCGTGGCCGACCGCCCCTCGGCGCCGCGCTACTATCTCGGCCTCCGCCGCCCGTGGTGGGTCGTCGTGTGCGTCCTGCTGCTCTGCGCGGTCGACGCGCTGCCGTTCGTCGGCCCGTACGCGGCGCTCGCCGTCCTGCTGTGGATGGTGAGCGGCCTCGCCCGGGCCACGGAGCGGCCCGAGACCGCAGCGGTCGAGCCGGTGCGAGCCGGCCGAGCGCGCTCCGCCGAGTCGGTCTCCGCGCTGCCGTCCTCCTGACGCCCGGTCAGGAGCGCGCCTCGCGCGGGCCGATCTCCTGGAGCTCCCACGAGTTGCCGTCGGGATCGCTGAAGAACGCGGCCTTCACGCCGCCGCCGAAGTCCGTGACCGCGCTGACCTCGACCCCGCGACCCGTGAGCTCGCGACGGGCCGCCTCCGCGTCCTCGACGACGAGGTGCAGGCCGCGCACCGGCCCGGCGCCCGCGTCGAGCATGCCGGTGCCGAAGACGACGGAGCAGGCGGAGCCGGGAGGCGTGAGCTGCACCACCCGCATCCCGTTCCCCGGGTGCACGTCGTGATCCAGGACGAAGCCGACCCGGTCGCGGTAGAAGGCGATGCTCGCATCCACGTCCGCGACGGGCAGCGGCACGACCTCGAGGCGCATCTGCACGCGGCGGAGCCTATCCGCGGGCCGCTGCCTGGGCCAGGCCCTCAGGCGGCGCTGGCAGCATCGCCCCGGCACGATGAGAGAGGGGCTCCCGATGAGCGCACTGACCGACACCTTCCGGATGGCGAACGGGGTGGAGATCCCGAAGATCGGGTTCGGCACCTGGCAGATCCCGAACGGCGAGCAGGCGTACGACTCCGTCCGCACCGCGCTCGAGGTGGGCTACCGGCACATCGACACGGCCCTCGCCTACGGCAACGAGGAGAGCGTCGGCCGGGCGGTCAAGGACAGCGGCATCGCGCGCGACGAGCTGTTCATCACCACGAAGTGCCCCGCCGAGGTGAAGGACGCGGACGGCGCACGACGGGCGTTCGAGCGGTCCTCCTCGGGGCTCGACCTCGGACCCGTCGACCTCTACCTCATCCACGCGCCGTGGCCGTGGGACGCGATCGGCACCGACCACCGCGAGGGGAACATCGAGGTCTGGAAGGTCTTCGAGGAGCTGTACGACCAGGGCCGGACGCGCTCCATCGGCGTCAGCAACTTCGAGGTGGCCGACCTCGAGTCGCTCACCGCCGCCACGGACGTCGGCCCGCACGCGAACCAGATCCGGTGGTTCGTCGGCAACACCCCGCCGGAGACGACCGCATGGTGCAAGGAGCACGACATCCTCGTGGAGGGCTACTCGCCGCTCGCGACGGGGGAGCTGCTCGACGACCAGGACATCGCCCGGATCGCGGAGCGGCTCGGTAAGTCCGTCGCGCAGGTGAGCATCCGCTACCTGCTCGAGAAGGACGTGCTGCCCCTGCCGAAGTCGACCACGCCGTCGCGCATCCGCGAGAACGCAGACGTCGACTTCTCCCTCTCGGCCGAGGACATGGCGGCGCTCGACGCGCTCACCCGCAAGTAGCCGACGGGGTCCCCGAGCGCCGTCGCGTCCACGTCCGGGCCGGCGGTGCCGGGGCCCGTGGGCGACGGGCGGATGCGGCCGCTACTCGCGAACGGTGAGGCGCCAGGTGGTGCCGGCGCCCGGAGCGCTCCGCAGCGACAGCTCGGCGTGCACCCCGCCGTCGGTGACCGCGTCGCGGAGCAGCCGCAGCCCGTAGTGACCGGCCCGCGGGGACGCCAGCAGCGCCTCCGCATCGAAGCCGGGGCCGTCGTCGTGCACGGTGAGCGCGACGTACTCGTCCTCGTGCGCGAGGCCGACCGAGATCGGTGCGCCGTCGCCGTGCTTCGCCGCGTTCGCGATGGTCTCTCTCGCGACCCGGAAGACGAGCCGGTCGGCGTCCGCCGAGAGCTCGACTCGCGGATCCACCACGACGGACACGGGGACGCCCCGCGTCCTGGCCCCCGCGGCGAGGTCCTCCAGCCCGGCGGCGAGCCCGGCTCGGTCGAGCGCCGGCGGGTGGATGTCGACGAGCAGCGCCCGCAGGCTCTGCACCGTGCCGCGCACGGTGGTCTCCGCCCCGTCGAGGATGTCGGCCGCCTCCGTGCCACGGACCGCGCTGCTCGCGGCGCCGAGGTGGTAGCCCGCGCCGACGAGGTCCTGGACCGGGCCGTCGTGCAGGAGCGCGGCGATCCGTCGGCGCTCCGCGTCGGAGGCGTCGAGGGCGCGGAGCAGGAGCCGCTCGCGCTGCCGCCTGCCCTTCTCCAGGGCCCGCAGCAGCCCGCGGAACACGGGGAGGAGGCCGGCCAGCATCAGCAGGAGGCTGACCCCGGTCACGCCGGCGAAGCCGAGCCAGATGCGGCCGGCGTCCGCCCGGACGCCGTCGTACTTGAAGTAGACCTCGAAGAGCAGCGGGGTGCCGTCGGGCGTGCGCACCGCGCGGTAGACCTCGAGCAGCGGGCCGCCGGCGCGGTCGTAGACGTTCTCCGGCTGCGTGAGGTCGGAGACGTCCGCGTGCGTGCCGCCGCGCAGGAGCGCCTGCTCCTCCTCGTCGCCCAGCCCGAACGTCCTGCCGATGAGGCGCGGCTCGTCCGAGTACACGATGCGGCCCGCCTCGTTCCACACCTTCACCCGGGCGATGCCGGGGCCCAGCACGCGCGTCCGCACGACCCGGTCGAGTGCGGCGATCGCCGTCGCGTCCTCGTCGACGAGCCCGTTCTCGAGGGCCGGCTGGCCCACGTCGGTCGCGAGGATCGCGGCGCGCGCACTCGCCGTGCTCACGGCCTGGGCGTCCGCGAGACGCTGCGCGACGAGCCCGCCGGCCAGCATGACGAGACCGGCCACGAGCAGCGTGAGCGCCAGCACCCGCAGCAGCAGCCGGCGCCGGCT
>JBQCCU010000439.1:0-2117 GCA_051961935.1 Amnibacterium sp.
GGAGGCCGAGATAGTAGCGCGGCGCCGAGGGGCGGTCGGCCACGGGCGGCACGGTGTCCACCGCGTCCGTCGGCCGGTCGTCGTTCATGCCCTCGACCCCATCGGGCGCACCTGAGCAGACGCCGAACACCGACTGAACACGAGGCGGAGACTATCCGGGCGAGCGGCGCGGCCAGGAGGGCCTTCCGGCCCTCCCGTGAGCGCCACCCGCCGGGACGGGACCTTCGCCTCAACGGATTCTTGGCGCCCTCCGCCCAGCGTGGACGCCATGAGCGCGACCGCGGTCCGGCCGAGAGCGCCGGGCGCCGCCCTCCGACGCGCCCCTGGGACGAAGCGGTGGCTGTGGCTCGGGTTCCTCGCCGCGCTCGGTGTCGTGGCGTTCCTGATCCGGCTGCGCCTGCTGACGGCGACCGGGGGCCTCGACGGCACGGACGGGTACGACGACGGCGTCTACTACGCGGCGGCGGACGCGCTCGTGCACGGGCGCCTGCCCTATCGCGACTTCCTCTTCCTGCAGCCGCCCGGGGTGGTGCTCGCGATCGCCCCCTTCGCGTGGCTCGGCAGCCTCACGCAGGATCCGATCGGCGTGACCGCCGCCCGGCTCGCCTTCGAGGCGGTCGGGGCCGTGAACGCCGTCCTCGTCGCCGTCGTGGGCCGCCGGTTCGGCCGGGTCGGTGGCGTGGCCGCCGGGGTGGTCTACGCGGTCCTGTTCCCGGCCGCGTACACCGAGCGCAGCTCGCTGCTGGAGCCCCTCGGCACCCTCGGCCTGCTGGTCGCGGTGCTCCTGCTGCAGCGCGCGGACCGGTGGCCGCGTGCCGGCGTCATCGTGGCGGGCGCGGCGGCCGGCATCGCGATCGGCATGAAGATCTGGTACGTCGTGCCGGTGGCGGTGATCGCCGCGTTCCACTGGCGGCGGCTGTGGAGGGTGACGGCCGGCGTCGCGATCGGCGCGGGACTCGTGTACCTGCCGTTCTTCCTGCTCGGACCGGCCCCCATGCTCCAGCAGGTCGTCCTCGACCAGCTCGGCCGCCCGCGCGACTCCGCCACGCCGCTCAGGCGGATGGCCTCCCTCGTCGCCGCACCGCAGCTGCCGCACCTGCCGGCCCAGCTCCACACGCTGCTCACCCCGAGCCGGATCGGGTTCGCGCTGATCCTGGTCGTCGCCGTGTGCGCCATCGCGGTGCTCACCGTGCGCGGCGCACGGCTCGTCGCGGCCCTGCTCGCCGCGACCGTGCTGGTGCTCGTGGCGAGCCCCTCCTGGTTCGAGCACTACGGCGCGCTCACGGCGCCCTGGGTCGCGCTCACGGTCGGCATCGGCGGCGCTCGGCTGCTCGCACGGATCCGGTCGGTGCCGATCCGATCGGCCGTCGCCGCCCTCGCGCTCGGAGGCCTGGTCCTGCTCGAGCTGCAGACGATCGCGGCCGCGGCACCGAGTCAACCCGTGCCGGTCTCGGCGCTCGGATCGGCCGCCCAGGCCGTGCAGGGCTGCGTGCTCGCCGATGACCCGCAGATCCTCGCCGCGCTGGACGTGCTGTCGCGGGACCTCGACCGGGGCTGCCCGCTCCACCCGGACGTGACCGGCTACACCTACGACCGGGACTCGATGAAGCGGGGCGGCGTCGAGGTGGCCCGGCCCGCCAACCCCCGGTGGCAGCGGGACGTCCGGTCCTACCTGCTGTCGGGCCAGGCGGTGATCGTCCACCGCGCCGGTACCGGCCTCAGCGCATCCTCGAGGCGGGCGATCGACGCGGGGCCGGTGCTGGCGGCGCAGGACGGGTGGGTGCTGCACGCCACCCGGCGGTGACGGGCGGGCAACGGGGGGCGACGGCGCGGTCCACCGGACCGGATCAGGCGCGGCCTGGTGGGCTGTCGGTGGTGTGGATGCGGTGGCGTTGCATCCGATGTCGGGGCAGCGGGTCGCCGCGCCACCGCTTGGGCACGAGGTGCGGCGAGCCCTTGTGACGACGGATCTCCCACTCATCGGTGGCGTGGATGAGGTGGTGGTGGAACCTGCACAGCAGGACACCGTTGTCGATGTCGGTCCTCCCGCGGTCGCGTGTGACCCACTTGATGTGGTGCCCTTCGGTCCAGGCGACCGGTGCGGTGCAGCCGGGCCA
>JBQCCU010000440.1:0-2200 GCA_051961935.1 Amnibacterium sp.
CACCGCGCAGGTCGTGCTCGGCCTGCCGTACCGGTGGGCGCGGATGCGGTCGCGCCGGACCGGGGACGAGCTGGCCTACGCATCCGAGCGGCTCACCGGCCCCGCCCGGCCCCGCACCCGGAACCGGGTGCGCCTCGGCTCCGAGCGGGTGACGGCGGACCCGCTCGCGGACTTCCTCACCGCGCGCTGGGCCATGCACGTGGGCCGCGGCTCGCGGACGACCTACTGGCGCAACAGCCACGAGCCCTGGCCCCTCATGAGCGCGGAGCTGCTCGAGCTCGCGGACGAGCTCGTCGCCGACTCGGGGCTGCCGGGCGTCACGGATCGTGCCCCCGACTCGGTGCTCTACTCGCCGGGCGTCACCACGGCGTTCAGCGCGCCATGACGGACACCGTGTGGGACGTGCTCGTCGTGGGCGCGGGGCCCGCGGGTGCCACCGCCGCCCGCGTCGCGGCCGAGGCCGGCGCACGCGTGCTGCTCGTCGACGCCGCGCGCTTCCCCCGGTACAAGACGTGCGGCGGCGGGCTCGTCGGTGCATCGCTCGGCGTGCTGCCGGAGGCGGCGCTCGCCGTGATCGAGCGGCGTGTGGACCGGGTGACCTTCAGCCTGCACGGTGGCCCGGCTCGGGCCGTTCGCGCATCCCGGCCGTTCCTCGCGATGGTCGACCGGGAGCGCTTCGATCAGGCCCTCGTCGACGCCGCGACGACGGCCGGTGTCCTGTTCCGCGATCGGGTGCGCGTGCGCTCCATCGAGGAGACCGGGGACGAGGTCGTGGTCCGGACGGATGCGGACGAGCTGCGCGCTCGCGTCGTCATCGGCGCGGACGGCACCTCCGGCGTCACGGGACGGCACGTCGGTGTCCGTATCGCCCGCGTCGACCTCGGTCTCGAGTTGGAGCTCGAGGACACGGACGAGGCGTGGGCGCGGCGCATCCACCTCGACTGGGGACGGGATGCCGGCACCTACGGCTGGGTCTTCCCGAAGGACGGGCACCTCACCGTCGGGGTGATCGAGCGGAAGGGTCGTGGCGAGCAGACGCGTGCCTACCTCGATCGCTTCGTCGCCGGGCTCGGCCTGCAGGACCGGAACGTGCTGCGCAGCTCCGGCCACCTCACGCGATGGCGGGAGCCGGGCTCACCGGTGCGTCTGGGTCGTGTGGTGGTCGCGGGGGATGCGGCCGGGCTGCTCGAGCCCTGGAGCCGGGAGGGGATCTCCTTCGCGCTCCGGTCCGGTGTGCTCGCCGGGCGCGCGGCCGCGCGTGCGGTGGGCTCGGGACCGGCCGCCCTCGCTTCCTACGAGTCGGCGCTCGCGGTGCTCGAGGCGGAGCAGCGGGCCGGCGCCGCGCTGCTGCGCGTCTTCGAGCGACGCCCGGCGCTGATCCACCTCGCGCTCACCCGCGTCGGGCTCGGCGCCGCAGGGTTCGTCCGCGTGTGCCGAGGCTCGCTCGATCTGCCACGCATCCTGCGGCACCGGAGCGTCGCGCTCGCCGCGCGGCTGCTCGGGGGCACCGGTTCGTGATCCGGGACGAGCAGGTCGTCCGCGCCGCTCAGGCACGCGGTCAGTACGCACCGGCCGGCCCGGGGGCGCTGACCTACCTCTTCGACGCGGGCGCCTATCGGGCGCCGGCCGGTCGCGGAGGGTCCTACATCCGCTGCGCGGTCGTGGTTCCGCTGCCGTCGAGCGATGCGCCGAAGCCGTGGCTGTACCTCGAGCCGGATGACGCGGATGACTACCTGGATCAGCTCGACGCCTTCCTCGAGGACGAGGTGCAGGCCGCCGGCCTGGTGCGGGCGCGGCAGGAGGTGGTTGAGGGGATCCGCTTCCTGCACCTCGCCCCGTACGGGTTCGAGCGGGCGAGCGGGACCGAGCACGAGCGGCTGCTGGACGAGGTGGGACCCGGCGGACGGTACGACCCGCGGATCGAGTGAGCTCAGGCTCTGCCTGGGGGGCTCTCGGTGGTGTGGATGCGATGGCGTTGCATCCGATGTCGCGGTAATGGGTCGCCGTGCCAGCGTTTCGGCACGAGGTGCGGCGAGCCCTTGTGACGACGGATCTCCCACTCATCGGTGGCGTGGATGAGGTGGTGGTGGAAGCTGCACAGCAGGACGCCGTTGTCGATGTCGGTCCTCCCGCGGTCGCGTGTGACCCACTTGATGTGGTGCCCTTCGGTCCAGGCGACCGGTGCGGTGCAGCCGGGCCA
>JBQCCU010000441.1:0-8716 GCA_051961935.1 Amnibacterium sp.
GAACCGGCCCTCCCGGCCTCCGCCCGGCACGATCCCCTACGGCGGGCACGGCGAATGGGGCTCGGTCCGGAGCCGGCAGACGCACGAAGGCCCGGTCCCCGAGAGGGGCCGGGCCTTCGTTCTTCGCTCCGAAACGGCGGAACGCCCCGCGATCGGGATTCGCGGGGCGTTCCGAGACCGGTTGCGGTCAGCGACTCACTGGCAGCTGTCGCACTGCAGCAGGTCCATGGGGTCCATCGGAACCGCGTAGCCGTCGATGCTCTCGGTGTCGAAGTTCATGTCGATCCTCCCCTAGGAACCAGTTGCGTGAACCGGTGGTGATGAAGTAGTGCGGTCCGCCGCTCTCGCGGTGGTTCAACCACTATATACCGGGGGGCCTTCCGGAGTCACGCCCTACATGTTGTGGTTCGGCGTGTCGCGGGCGAGAGGCCCGGAACGGCGCGGATCGGGCCGTCTCCACCCGGCGTGTCGCGCCGGCGAGCGCAGTCAAGCGCACGCCACCGACACCGGGAACGGCGGACGGGCGGACGCTCCAGCGGAGGGCGACAGCCGCGCTCGAGCGGGCGCGCGAGGCGAGGACGTCCGGCGACGCGCGTCCGGGAGCAGCGGAAGCGGGATGCTACGCTCGTTGCTGCTTCGGGCCCGGGAACGGGCACGTCAGCGCCCCGATAGCTCAGTGGTAGAGCATCTCCATGGTAAGGAGAAGGTCAAGAGTTCAATCCTCTTTCGGGGCTCGAGCTCCTGGTGCCCTCGGCGCCGGAGTCCCGCGGCGGGGTAGCTCAGGTGGTTAGAGCACACGGCTCATAATCGTGGTGTCGCGGGTTCAAGTCCCGCCCCCGCTACGCATGACGAAGGGTCCCGTTCTCGGGACCCTTCTTCATTTGCCGCCGTGGCGGGATCGCGCGGCCGAGCGGTGGTGCCACGGCGCGAGGGCCCGAGGGCACCGCGCAGCGGCGTCGTGGCGAGCGCTGGGGATCGGGCCCCCCTCCGAACGTCACTCGATCAGGAGACCGGTCGCCCGCCCTTCCGCCGGGTACCACCCGTGCGCCAGCGCGGCGACCACGACCCCTGCGAGCGCGAGACCGGCCGAGGTGACGATGGCCCCCGCGGGCCCGAAGCGGTCCACGGCGTAGCCGGCGACGGCGGTGCCCACCGCCGAGCCGGCGAGGCTCGCCGTCGTGATCCAGCCGAACGCCTCCGGCGCTTCGCGCTCGGGCAGCACCCGCGACACGAAGGAGTAGAGGGTGGCCGTCACGGGGGCGAAGCCGACACCCGCGAGGAAGACGAGGAGCACGAGCGGCCAGCCGCCGTCCACGAGCAGGCACATGGCCGTGAACACGAACACCGTGGCCATGACGGTGACGACCGAGCGTCGCCCCTGCATCAGCCGCCCGAGCAGCAGCCCTCCGGCCATGGAGCCGAGGGCGTTCGCCGCGATCGTCACGCCCGTTCCGAGGTTCGCGCCGCCGCCGCGAGCGAGGATCCCCACCTCGAGGGCGAGGAAGGAGGCCACGAGGGTGAAGTTCGCGACGGCCGCCAGCACGACCGTGCCGTTCGCCAACGTCCTCCCGAGTCCCTTGTCGGGTCGTGGCAACCGCAGCGACACGAGCTGCGGGACCGTGACGAGCCACACGGATCCGCAGACGAGGACACCGGCGGCGGCCAGCAGCGCGGCCTGCGGCGAGAAGGCCACCAGCGCGGTCGCGAGCAATGGCCCCACGACCCAGATGCCCTCCTGGCTCGACGCATCGAGGGTGAAGAGGGCGTGGAGGAAGTGCGGCGGCACGAGCCGCGGATACAGGGCACGGATCGCCGGCATCACGGGCGGCACGGTCAGCCCGGCGACCACCCCGAGCAGCAGGTCGGGCACGAGCGCCACCGGCACCAGCGCCAGCCCGGTGAGCGCCGAGGCGCAGACGAGGCCGGATCCGAGGAGCATCCTCCTGGTGCCGATGCGGGCGAGCAGCCGGGCACCGAGCGGCCCCGCCACCGCTTCCCCGACGCTGAAGGCCCCGAGCACGAGACCGCCCTCGCCATAGGTCCCCGTGCTGACGTTCACGTGCACGATCACGGCGATCGAGACCATCCCGAACGGCAGGCGGGACAGCAGCTGCGACGCGGTGACCCGAGCCACCGACGGCAGCCGGAGCACGGCGCCGATCCTCGTCATCGCCCCTCCTCCGGGATGGTCGTCGGGGTCCTCAGCACCCCGGTCTCGAGAACGCGAGCGACCACGACCTCGCGATGTCCGCGCTCGCCGCGGACCGATCCCGGCTCCGAGCGCCCGCTCGGGGCAGGGCCCCTCGCCGCGCCGCGCGGTCGGAGGACGGAAGGGCGCGAGCCGCTACTCGACTCGGTCAGGAGGGCGCATCCGAGGCCCTGCGCGTCTCAGAACTCGTTGTCGAGGTTCGCCTCGACCCGCGCGCGGTACGCATCCGTGGTCGTCGCCTCGGTGACCTCCACGGACCGGATCGTCACGGGGACGTCGACCGCCGCGGCCATCTCCTGGATCACGTCGCGCAGCGCCGCGTCGAGCACCGCAGGCGGGTCACCGGCGGCATCGCCCAGGTAGAGGCGGGCCTTGACCTTGACCGTCGCATCGGAGCCGCCGCGCCCGACGGGGAAGGCGGAGCATCCGTCCAGGGTGAGTCCCCGGCGCTGGAACGGCTTGCTCGCCCGGCGCGTCATGGCCCGGATGAACTGGGGAGCCCCCAGCCGGCCGACGCCGCACGTGGCGGTGCATTCGTAGCGGACGTTCACCCTCCGACGGTAGTCCTGTTCCACGGCGGGAGTGACCGGAGCTCGCGGCGAGGCTGCGCTCGGAGAAGCGGGCGACGACCGCCACATCCCGTACCGGACCCACGCGCGGACCGCGAGCTCGGCGAGGCTCGCGAGACGTGCTCCCCGCACCCCGCCGTGAGCCACTGGTCCGGCCATGGGCACCGAGGCATCTCATGCGGGATGCGAGGTGAGGCGCGCAGGCCGCCGCCGTCCTGCGGCCGCTCCTGGTCGGGGTGTCAGCCGCGGTGGAGCGACCGGCGGCTCGCGCCGTCGGCCTCGACCGTGTCCGGGCCGGGTGGCCGCTCGGCCCGCAACGGTGCCGGGGCGGGTGCCGGCCCCGCCGTGAGGAGCCGCGCGTGCAGCACGTCCCCGACGAACAGGTCGTAGAGCACGACGCCGATCGCGCCGCCGATCAGCGGACCGACGATCGGGACCCACATGTAGCCGGCGAAGCCGGTCGCGCTGCCGGGCACCGCGAGATCGCCCCAGCCGGCCGCCCACGCGAGCAGCCGCGGGCCGAGGTCGCGCGCCGGGTTGATGGCGTAGCCGGCGTTGGCCCCGTAGGACATGCCGATCGCGGCGACCGCGAAACCGATGACGAGGGGGCCGAGGTTCGCCTGGACGGCGGTGTTCCGCAGATCGATCACCGCGGCGATGAGCAGCAGCAGGAACATCGTGCCGACGATCTGGTCGAGCAGCGGACCCCACGGGTTGCCGCCGTAGTAGGGCGCCGGGAAGGTCGCGAAGATGGAGAAGGACGCGAGGGTGTGCCCGTTCACCTTCGGGCCCTTGCTCGCGGCGTCGAAGGCACCGATCGCCGGCGCGTAGACCGCCAGCACGAGGGCCGCGCCGACGAAGGCGCCGACGAGCTGCGAGAGCATGTACGGCAGCACCTTCGCCCACGCGAAGCGTCGGCGAAGCGCGAAGGCGAGCGTCACCGCCGGGTTCAGGTGCGCACCGCTCACGCCACCGGCGACGTACACCCCGAACACCACGGCCATCGCCCAGCCCCAGGTGATGAGCAGCCAGTCGCCCGTGCCGAGGAAGAACGTGGTCGGCCCGGAGGTGCGCCCGGAGCCGGGCAGCGCCGCCACCGCCATCGCGACCACGCCGTCACCGAACGCGATCAGCACGAGGGTGCCGAGGAACTCGGCGAGGCACTCGCCCCACAGGCCGCCCCGCCGCTTCAGCCCGGAACCTCTGACCAGAAGAGGGATCGAGTCGTCAGTCATCTCGCATCTCCACGTGGCCACGGCGCACCGTCGCGCCGGGTCGTCTCCAGTGTGCGCCGGTCCCCTGCACCCATGCAAGGATCCGCGGAACCGGACGCGTCAGCGGGCGGCGGTGCCCGCCTCCGCGATCTCCAGCGGCATGCGCCGGTCGCGGCGCAGCCCACCGGCGAGCATGCTCCTGGCCCCGCGGGTCGCCAGCGTCCACGGGGAGAGCGCCCGGAACTCGGGCGCGTCCGAGGTGACGAGATCGAGCAGCGGCCGAGCCGCAGCGGTGGGTCGCTGCCCCCACAGCGCGACCACGACCGGCAGCGCTCCCAACCGCCGCTCGAACCCCGGCTGCGCGCGGACCCGGCCGAGCAGGTCCGTCGTCACGAGGCCCGGGTTCATCCCGTGCACCCGCACCCCGGTGCCGCGCGTCTCCCGCTGCAGCGTCTCCGTGAACTGCCGCACCCAGCGCTTGCTCGACGCGTACGCGTTCTGCAGCGCGACGGGCCCCCGATCACCCTGGCCGTAGAGGTCGACGAGGTCGCCGTGCCCCTGACGGAGGTGGACCGGCAGGGCGACCCGCGCACCGTGGAAGGTGCCGAGGATGTTGGTGCGCACGACGCGCTCGAAGTCGTCCACCGGGGTCGACGCCGTCGGACCGTAGACCCCCGCGACGCCGGCATCGTTCACCCAGATGTCGAGGGTCCCGAGCCCCAGGGCGACGTCCCGCAGCGCCTCGACGTCGGCGAGCTCGGTGACGTCGCACCGGCTCCCGGCGGCCGTGATGCCCTCCGACTCGAGCCGCGCGACGGCCGCTCCCACGTGCGCGGCCGACCGCGACCCCACCACCACCACCGCGCCGTGCTCCCCCAGGAGCCGCGCCATCGTGAACCCGAGCCCGCGGGTCCCTCCGGTGACGACCGCGACGCGGTCGCGCAGGTCGATCCGTCCCGGCATGTCCCTGCCCTACCGCGTCCCGCCGGCAGCGGGGCAGGGTCCTTCCGCCCTATCCGGACCGGGCAGCGGGCGTATCGTCCGAGCCGCCATGACCGAACAGCAGCCCTACGAGCTCCTCTCACGCACCGCGGACTTCGAGCTCCGCCGCTACCCGGCGCACGCCGTCGCGGAGGTCGAGGTGACGGGCTCCTTCGATCGCGCGGGGAACGCCGCGTTACGCCCCCTGTTCGACTACATCAACGGCAGGAACACGGCACGACGATCGGTGGCGATGACCGCTCCCGTCGTCCAGCGCGGCGCGACGTCCGGCACGTCGGAGAAGGTGCGGATGACCGCCCCGGTGGTGCAGCGCGGCCCCCTGCGCACCGCCGCGTCCGACGGCGGCCGGATCGCCGGGGACGTCCACGTGGTCGCCTTCGTGCTCCCCGCCGGCATGACCGAGGCCACCGCCCCCGTCCCCGTCGATCCCCGGGTGCGGATCCGGACCGTGCCCGGCTCGACCGCCGCCGCCGTCCGCTTCTCGGGCAGCGGGTCGGCGAGCGCGTTCGCGCACCACGCGGACCGGCTCCGGCGTGCGCTGGCGGCGGCCGGCCTGACGCCGTCCGGGCCGCCTCGGTTCGCGCGGTTCGACCCGCCGTTCAAGCCCTGGTTCCTGCGCCGGAACGAGGTCGTCCAGGACGACGTGGAGGAGCCGGTCTAGGGGCCACCGGCCCCCGCGCCTCGAGCGGCCGCCGGCCACCCCGGCACACCACCGCACCGCACCCGAAGGACGGCGATCCGACCAGATGACGGTGGAAGGCAGCCGATCCGTCCGTCATTCCGGAGGATGTCCGTCGGATCGCGGACGACCGCGGCTCTCGGGTTCCTGCCGGCGTCGGGGATCGCGCCGGGGGCGCGCGGCACGCCTGCGAGCGCTCCGCCACCTCGTCTCCGCGCGGCGCGGTCCCCTGCGGTCGGTATCGTTCGCGCCGGAGGAGGGTGCCATGAGGCGGACCGACCGGGCCGGGCGGCGCGTCGCCGCCGCGCGCGGGTGCCGCCGCCGATGCCCGGTGCCCGCCGGCCGCTGACCGCCGTGGCGAGCGCCCCGCCGGCGCGCGACGGCCGCCCCCGCATCGACCCGCGGGGCCGGGCGCGCTATCGCCGCATCCTGCGGTTCGCGGTCCGGCACCTCGCGGAGAACTGGTGGTTCGAGCTCCTCCTGCCGCGGCTCGGGCTCGCGGCGCTCGGCGCCCGTAGCCGCACGCGGCGGTGGCGGCGCACCGCGCGCGCCTACTACCACCTCGCCTCCGACCTCGGCGGCCTGATGATCAAGGTCGGCCAGTTCCTGTCCACCCGGCTCGACGTCCTGCCGCCCGAGGTCACCCGTGAGCTCGAGGGCCTCCAGGACGAGGTGCAGCCCGAGGACTTCGCCGCGATCCGCGCGCTCGCCGAGGCCCAGCTCGGCACGCGGCTCGAGGAGGCCTACGCCGCCTTCGACCCGGTCCCGATGGCGGCGGCGTCGCTCGGTCAGGCGCACCGGGTACGGCTCACGGCGGACGCGGCCGCCCAGACGGGCTTCGCCGACGTCGTGGTGAAGATCCAGCGACCCGACATCGGCATGATCGTCGGCGTCGACCTCGCCGCCCTCCGCCGCGTCGCCGGCTGGCTCAGCCGCGTGCGGCTCGTCTCACGACGGGTGAACATGCCCGCGCTCGCCGAGGAGTTCGCCGCCACGAGCCTCCAGGAGATCGACTACCTGCACGAGGCGCAGAACGCGGAGCGCTTCGCCGAGCAGTTCGCCGAGGACCCGCGCGTCCGGGTGCCGGCCGTCGCCTGGGAGATCACGACCCGCCGGGTGATGACGCTCGAGGACGTGAGCGCCATCAAGGTGAACGACCTCGACGGTCTGAGAGGCGCGGGCATCGACCCCGCGGCGGTGGCGGTCGACTTCGCGAACGTCATGTTCGACCAGCTCTTCGTGGACGGGTTCTTCCACGGTGACGCGCATCCCGGGAACATCTTCGTCACCCCGCTGGCGGACGGGAGCGGCGCCGGCCGCGACTGGGTGCTGACGTTCGTGGACTTCGGGATGATGGGCGCGATCCCCGACGGGCTGCGGGAGCGGCTGCGCCAGGCGCTCATCGCCGTGGCCGCTCGGGACGGCCGCCGGCTCGTGGCCGCGATGCGCGACCTGGGACTGCTGCTGCCGAGCGCGGACACCCGCGAGCTCGAGCGCACCATGTCGGCGATCTTCGACCGGTTCGGCGGCGTCGCGATCACCGCGCTGCAGGAGCTCGACCCGCAGGAGCTGATCGCGTTCGCCGACGAGTTCGGCGAAGCGCTGCGCACCCTGCCCTTCCAGCTCCCCGAGGACTTCCTGCTCGTGATCCGTGCGGTGTCGCTGACCTCCGGGCTCAGCAGCACGCTCGATCCGGAGTTCAACATCTGGAACGCGGTGGAGCCCTACGCGGCACAGCTGCTCCGCGAGGAGCGCGGCGGCCTGCTCGGCTCGGTCGCCCGTGAGGCGCTGGCCGTCGCCGAGACGGCGGTGCGGCTCCCCCGCCGTCTCGACGAGCTGACGACCCGCCTCGAGGCCGGCGAGATCGCGGTGCAGGCACCGCAGCTCGACCGCCGCATCCGGGGCCTCGAGCGCGCCGTCGGCCGGCTCGTCTCCGCCATCCTCTTCGGCGGGCTGGTGGTCGGCGGCGCCCTCGCGCGGCCGGCCGATCCGGTGCTCGGGACCGTGCTGCTGGCGGCGTCCGCGCTCCCCCTGCTGCACGCGGTCCTCGCCGGGTTCACCGGCCGGCGGCGGTGAACCGGAGCGCGGGTAGCAGGCCGGGGCGCGCACGTCCAGCCTCGTTCCCGGCGCCCGATGGGGTGGAGGATGCCTCCTGAAGGCAGGACTCCCCGGCGCAGTGGAGAGGTTGGACGCGTGGTGAACCCCGACCGCTCGCGGGTCCGCATCGAGGCGGCCGGCGACCATCCCGACGACGCGATGTCGACGCTGGCTCCGCTCTACGGGGGGTCGCAGTGGTGGAGCGCCGCCACCGGGCGTCCCTACCGCTACCGCTACGCCGCGGTCGGGGACGATGCGCTCACCCTGCGCACGTCCCGCATCGAGGGCCGGATCCACGGCGTCATCCCCGTCGGGGGCGAGATCGTGGTGCAGTGGATCGCGCGGGGCACGGCGGTCGTCGACGCGGGCCGCGACGACATCGTCATGCGGCCGGGCCGTCCCCAGCTCTTCCCGGCCCACCGCCCCTTCGTCTTCGACTTCGCCGACTACGACCAGCGGATCGTGCACCTCGACCGGGCGCTGGTGGAGCGGCTCGCGTTCGAGCAGCACGGGATCCGCGCGGGCGCCCTCCGGTTCGATCACCGGCGCGCCCCCTCCGCGGCGGCGGTCGGCCTCTGGTTCGACGCGGTCGGCCTCGCCTCCCGGGCGCTCGAGCGCGGCCAGGTCGGCGACCTGCTGTGGCACGAGATCACCCGGATGACGATCACCGGCTTCCTCGAGCTCTACCCGCCGTCGGCCGCGGAGGCCGAGCCGGTGCCGCTCGAGCGCGGGGAGGCGCGCATCCGGCGCGTGATCGAGCACATCCACGCCCACGCCGCGCTGCCGCTCACCCCGACGGACCTCGCCCGTGCGGCGGACGTGTCCGTGCGCACCCTGCAGCAGTCGTGCGCCCCCCCCCAGGGCGAGAAGCCGAAGGGGTAACAGAGGAAAGTGCCGATCGACCGGGGGAGGGAGGAGATTAGGGGGGCCGCCCCGCCCAACACCA
>JBQCCU010000442.1:0-4797 GCA_051961935.1 Amnibacterium sp.
CTGCAGGGTGTGCGGGATGAGGGCGTTGTCGAACACCTCGCCCCGCGGCTTCAGGCTGGCGGCGAGGAGCCACGCGAACGGGTAGAGGAACAGCGCCCCGAACCCGATGAGCACGACCCAGAGCACGGTCTTCGCGAGCAGCGGCAGCGGGCGCGTCCGGCGGCGGCGCAGCGGGCTGGTGCCGGCGACCTCGACGCCCGCCGACTGCGCGGCGACGGACGGCTGGCCGGTCGAGGAGTCGGTGAGCGCCATCAGCGGGTCTCGCCCTCGTAGTAGACGAACCGGCCCGCGAGCCGCGTCTGCACCAGCGTGATCAGCATGATGATCACGAACAGCAGCCAGGCCATCGCGGCGGCGAACCCGAAGTTGAAGGTGCGGAACGCCTCCTGGAAGAGGTAGACGCCGTAGAACAGGGACGCCTCAGGCGCGGATGAGCCCTGGTCCCGCCAGAACAGCAGGTACGCCTGGTCGAACACCTGCAGGGCCGCGATCGTGAGCACGACCACGTTGAAGAAGATCGTCGGCGAGATCATCGGCACCGTGATCGAGAAGAACCGGCGGACGGGCCCGGCACCGTCGAGCTCGGCGACCTCGTACAGGTCGCGCGGCACGTTCTTCAGCGCCGCGAGGAAGATCACCATGGTGCCGGAGACGCCCCACAGCGTCATGAGCACGATCGACGGCTTCACCCACGCGGGGTCGACGAGCCACTGCGGCCCCTGGATGCCGAAGAACCCGAGTGCGCCGTTGATCGCCCCGCTGTTGCCGTTCAGCAGCAGGAGGAAGACGGACGCGGTCGCGACGGCGGGCGTCATCTTCGGCAGGTAGAAGAGCGTGCGGAAGACGCTCGAGCCGCGGCCCACCCGGTTCAGCAGCATCGCGAGGAACAGGGCGAAGACGATCTCGAGCGGGACGGCGAGCACCGCGTAGAAGAGGGTGTTGCCGAGCGACAGCGCGACGTTCGGGTCGGTGAGCAGGCCCGTGTAGTTGCTGACCCCGGCCGGCCGGGCCCGGTTCGTCGCCAGGTTGTAGTGGGTGAAGGAGATGACGAGGCTGTAGAGCATCGCGCCGAGCGTGAAGACGAGGAAGCCGACGATCCACGGCGAGATGAACAGGTAGCCGGCCACCGCCTCCCGGCGGTTGAACCGCTTCGCCCGCCGCTGGAGCATCCGGATGCGGTCCGCGTCGCCCCCGCTCCCGCCGACCGCCGTCGCGCTCGTCACGCACCGCTCCTTCCCGCCGCGTCGGGCCCTCCGGCCTCCTCGCCGGGTGTCGGGACGCGGCGTCCCTGATCAGCGCGACAGTACGCGGGACGGCTTGAGAAGTGCTGCGGTTCTCCAGCGGGTCGTGCGCCCGGGAGAATGGCCCGGTGACCGACTCCGCCATCACCGTCCGCCGTGCCCGCACCGCGGACGTGCACCGCATCGAGCAGCTGATCGCCCCGCTGGTGGCGAAGCGCATCCTGCTCGGCAAGGACCTCGCCGTGCTGTTCGGCTCCGTGCAGGAGTTCCGGGTGGCGGAGGAGCCGGGCGGCCTCGTGGTCGGCTGCGGCGCGCTGCACGTGATGTGGCAGGACCTCGCCGAGGTGCGCACCCTCGCCGTCGACCCGCTGTGGCGCAAGCGCCGGGTCGGTCACGCGCTCCTCGAGCGGCTCGAGGACGACGCGCTGGAGCTCGGGGTCGGCAAGCTCTTCTGCCTCACGTTCGAGGTCGACTTCTTCGCGGGTCACGGCTTCGCCCCGGTCGGCGAGGGGATCGTCGGCCCCGACGTCGTCGCGGAGCTCGCCCGGTCGGGCGACGAGGGCGTCGCCGAGTTCCTCGACCTGCCACGGGTGAAGCCGAACACCCTCGGGAACACGCGGATGCTCAAGGTGCTCCAAGCCGCGTAGCCGCGCCTACGCGGTCCTATGCTGTCCACCCGACGGCCGGACGGTGCCGTCGCTACCCATGCATCCGTCCGAGATCCGGAGGACCCGTGCCGCGCAGCGAGCGCCTGCGGTTCTTCGACGCGACCGCCGTGCTGTTCGATCTCGACGGCGTGCTGACGCCGACGGCCGAGATCCACATGCGGGCCTGGGCCGCGCTGTTCGGCGCCGAGCTCGAGAAGCACGGGGTGCGTGAGCCGTACACGGACGAGGACTACTTCCGCTTCGTGGACGGTCGCCCGCGCTACGACGGCGTGCAGGCGGTGCTCGAGTCCCGCGGCATCGACCTCCCGTGGGGCGACCCGACCGACCCGCCTGACCGCGACACCGTCTGCGGGCTCGGCAACCGCAAGAACGCCGTCTTCGCCGAGACGCTCGAGCGGGAGGGCATCGCCCCGTACCCGGGGTCGCTCGCCCTCGTCGACCGGCTCGCGGAGCTCGGCATCCCCGCCGCGGTGGTCTCGAGCTCGAAGAACGCGCGGCAGGTGCTCGCCGCGGCCCACCTGCTGGAGCGGTTCCCCGTGATCGTCGACGGCGTCGTGGCCGCCGAGGAGCACCTGCCCGGCAAGCCCGCGCCCGACATCTTCGTGGTCGCCGCCGAGCGCCTCGGCGCCGTCCCCGAGCGGGCGGTGGTGGTCGAGGACGCCGTCTCCGGCGTCGCGGCCGGCGCGGCCGGCGGCTTCGGGCTCGTCGTCGGCGTCGACCGCGGCGTGGGGGTCGGCGCGCTCGCCGCCGCGGGGGCGGACGTCGTCGTGGAGGACCTGGCGGACCTGCTGGCCGCCGATCGAGACAAGGACGGATCCTGATGGACCGCGACCGCTTCCCCGTCGATCCCTGGCGGCTCACCGAGCGCATCTACAGCGAGGACCGCATCGGCCTCGTCGAGACGATCTTCACCGTCGCCAACGGGTACCTCGGCATGCGCGGCAACACCTCGGAGGGGCGCCAGGCGCACGAGCACGGCACCTTCGTGAACGGGTTCCACGAGGTCTGGCCCATCCGTCACGCCGAGCAGGCGTACGGGTTCGCCGAGGTGGGTCAGACGATCGTGAACGCGCCCGACGCGAAGATCATGCGGCTCTACGTCGACGACGAGCCGCTCGTGCTCGACGTGGCCGAGCTGCTGTCGTACGAGCGCACCCTCGACTTCGCGGACGGCATCCTGCGCCGCGAGCTGCTCTGGCTCACGCCTGCCGGCAAGCGCGTGCACGTGCGGTCGAGCCGGATGGTGTCCTTCGTCGAGCGGCACCTGGCGGTGATGTCGTTCGAGGTGACGGTCGAGAACGCCGACGCGTCGGTGGTGATCTCGAGCCAGGTGCTGAACCGGCAGGACGGCGAGGACGAGTTCGGCCGCACGATGCCCGAGGAGGGCCCGGTCGGCTTCGACCCCCGGCGGGCGGAGCGGCTCGCCGAGCGGGTGCTGCAGCCGGTCGAGCACTGGCAGCGCGACGAGCGCAGCGCACTCGGCTACCGGGTCACGCACTCGCACATGACCCTCTCCGTGATGGTCGACCACCGGCTCGAGACGGCGAACGAGTTCACCTCGTCGGGCTCGATCGCCCCGGACATCGCGAAGAACGTGTACCAGGTGAAGGCGAAGGCCGGCGTGCCGGTCAAGCTGACCAAGGTCGCGGCGTACCACACGTCCCGCGGCGTGCCGCCGAGGGAGCTGCTCGAGCGCGGTGCGCGCCTGCTCGACCGGGTCATGGACGGCGGTGGAGCCGAGGAGCAGCGCCGGCTGCAGCGCGAGTGGCTCGACGCCTACTGGGACCGCTCCGACGTGGAGGTCGTGGGCCACCCCGAGGTGCAGCAGGCGGTGCGCTGGAACCTCTTCATGCTCGCCCAGGCCGCGGCCCGCGCCGACTCGAGCGGCGTGCCGGCGAAGGGCATGACGGGCAGCGGCTACAGCGGCCACTACTTCTGGGACACCGAGATCTACGTGATGCCGTTCCTCACGTACACCTCGCCGCTCTTCGGCCGGAACGCCCTGAAGATGCGGGAGCGGATGCTGCCCGCCGCGCGCCGTCGCGCCCGCCAGCTGAACGAGGGCGGCGCCCTGTTCCCGTGGCGCACGATCAGCGGCGAGGAGGCGTCCGCCTACTACGCGGCGGGCACCGCGCAGTACCACATCAACGCCGACATCACCTACGCCATCGCGAAGTACGTGCGCGCGACGGGCGACGCGGACTTCCTCGCCCGCGGCGCGATCGACGTCGTCGTGGAGACGGCGCGGCTCTGGACCACGCTCGGCTTCTGGCGCCGCACCGGGGGCGCGTCGTTCCACATCCACGGCGTCACCGGACCCGACGAGTACACGACCGTCGTGAACGACAACCTCTTCACGAACGTCATGGCGCGCTTCAACCTCCGGTACGCGGCGGAGTCCGTCCGGATCGTCGCCGACCAGTTCCCCGAGGCGTACTCGCGGATGGTGGAGCGGGTGCAGTTCGACGAGGCGGAGATCGGGGAGTGGGAGCGCGCCGCCGAGGCGATGGTGATCCCGTTCTCCGAGTCGTTCGGCATCCACCCGCAGGACGTGCACTTCCTCGACCGGGAGGTCTGGGACCTCGCGAACACGCCGCCGGACAAGCTGCCGCTGCTGCTGCACTTCCATCCGCTCGTCATCTACCGGTTCCAGGTGCTGAAGCAGGCGGACGTGGTGCTCGCCCTCTTCCTGCTGTCGGACGAGTTCTCGGATGAGATGAAGCGGGCGGACTTCGACTACTACGACCCGCTGACGACCGGGGACTCGACGCTGTCGGCGGTCGTGCAGTCGATCCTCGCGGCGGAGATCGGCTACCGGGACCTCGCACTCGAGTACTTCGAGCACGCGCTCTTCGTCGACCTCGACGACCTGCACAACACCGCGAGCG
>JBQCCU010000443.1:0-3191 GCA_051961935.1 Amnibacterium sp.
CGCCGCCGCGAGGTCGAAGGCGACGAGCCGCTCACCTTCGAGCCCGTTGGACTGCTCCGCCGCGATGGAGGCGGCCGCATCGCCGCAACCGCCCTCGAGGAACACCGCCCACGTGGCGGGGAGGTGGTCGCGAAGCGTCCAGCCGTCCGCGAGCTGCCGCTCGACCGCCTGGCGCGGGATGCGCAGCACCGTCGCCTGGTGGAGCAGGAAGGCGCGAACGATCGGGTCGTCCAGGCGCACCGTGCGGCCCTCCGCCTGCTCCTCGAGCACCATCGCGTCGAAGCCGGCGAGCATCACCTGCCGGCGCATGGCCGCGCTTTGGTTCGCGACACGGTCGGCCTGCGCCAGGGCGGTTGTGAAGAGGGCCTCGCGGGCGTCGAGTTCGGCGAACTCGTCGTCATCGGAGCCGCCCCCGTCTCCTCGCGGAGGAGGGTCTGCCGGGTTCTTCGTCATGACGGTAGTGAACACCCGGGGTCCGACAGTGGATCGCGACCGGACCAGCGGAAACGTGCAGTTCGGCACGGCGTGGCGAAGGCGTCGCGAAAGCCCTGATCGCCAGGGTGAATGGACTCCGTCGGGTCGCCCCGAGGGGGCCGGGCGACGAGGCCGCGCCCCTCGGATCCACGTCAGCGCGCCGCGCCGACCATCCCGACCGCCGTCACGCGCACGACCGCCGCGCCCGCCTCATCCGACTCGGCGAGGTCGACCACGGCGCTGATGCCCCAGTCGTGGTCGCCGGCTGGGTCGTCGAGGACCTGCCGCACATGCCACTCCGTGGGCGTCTCGGTCACCAGCGGAATTGCGGGCCCGCGCGCGTTCGGGCCGGTGCCGATCGAGGCGTGCTCATCCCAGTAGGGCGCCAGCGCATCCGCCCACGCGTCGGCGTCGAACCCGGCCGCCGCGTCCAGCTCGCCGAGCGCGTCCCAGTTGCCGAGCGCCGCGAGCTGCACCCGCCGGAACAGCTCGTTGCGCACCATCACGCGGAAGGCGCGCACGTTGGCGGTCAGCCGCCGCGGTGCGGGCGGCGCGAGCGAAGCATGCGCCTCGTGCAGCGTCGGGTCGATGAGCTCCTCCCACTCGTCGACGAGCGACGAGTCGACCTGGCGCACGAGCTCGCCGAGCCACTCGATGAGGTCGTGCAGCTCCTCGTTCTTCAGCTCGTCCGGGATGGTCTGCCGGGCCGCGCGGAACGCATCCGACAGGTAGCGGAGCACGAGGCCCTCCGACCGCGACAGCTTGTAGAGCGCGCAGTACTCGCCGAAGGTCATGGCGCGCTCGACCATGTCGCGCACCACCGACTTGGGGGAGAGGGCGAAGTCGCGCACCCACGGCTGCTCGGCCGCGTAGGCCTCGAAGGCGGCGTCGAGCAGCTCCTTCAGGGGCTGCGGATGGGTGACCTCCTCGAGCAGCTCCATCCGCTCCTCGTAGTCGATGCCCTCGGCCTTCATCGCGGCCACCGCCTCACCGCGCGCCTGGAACTGCTGCTGGGCGAGGATCGGCCTCGGGTCGTCGAGCGTCGACTCGAGGATCGAGATGACGTCGAGCGCGAACGTCGGCGACTCGGGATCGAGCAGCTCGAACGCCGCCAGCGCGAAGGGGGAGAGCGGCTGGTTGAGCGCGAAGTTCGGCTGCAGGTCGACGGTGAGGCGGATGGCGATCCCGCCGTCCGCGTCCGGTTCCTGCTGCACGACGCCCGCGGCCCGCAGCGTGCGGTAGATGCCGAGGGCGCGGCGGGCGAGCTGCAACTGCCGCCGCCACGGCTCGTGGTTGTCGAAGACGAGCGCGTGGACGTTCGCGACCCCGTCGCCGCCGCGGGCCATCACGGTCCGCACCCTCGCACTCGTGATCTGCAGATGGGAGGTGAGCGTCTCGGGCTCGGCCTCGACGAGCTTGCGGAAACTCGGCTCGCCCCACGACACGAAGCCGGCCGGCGCCTTCTTGGAGACCCACTTGCGGCGCTTCTTCGGGTCGTCGCCCATCTTGGCGAGCGCCTTGCGGTTCTCCGACTCGTGCTCCGGCGCCTGCACGACGACCGTGCCCGCGGTGTCGTAGCCGGCCCGACCCGCGCGCCCGGCGATCTGGTGGAACTCGCGGGCCGTGAGGTGCCGCATCCGCGTGCCGTCGTACTTCGTCAGTGCGGTGAGCAGCACGGTGCGGATGGGCACATTGATGCCGACGCCGAGGGTGTCGGTGCCGCAGATGACGCGCAGCAGGCCCTGCTGGGCGAGCTGCTCGACGAGGCGCCGGTACTTCGGCAGCATCCCGGCGTGGTGCACGCCGATCCCGAGGCGCAGCAGCCGGCTCAACGTCTTCCCGAACGCGGTGGTGAAGCGGAAGCCGCCGATCTCCGCCGCGATGCGGTCGCGCAGCTCGCGGGTGGCCACCCCGGCGCTCGCCAGCGCCTGCGCCCGCTCGAGGGCGGCGAGCTGGGCGAAGTGCACGATGTAGATCGGCGCCTGGTCGGAGTGGAGCAGCTGGTCGATCGAGTCGTGGATCGGCTCGAGCTCGTAGAAGTAGTGCAGCGGCACCGGGCGCTCGACCCCGGTGACGGAGGCGGTCTCGCGGCCGGTGCGGCGGCTGAGGTCGGCGGCGAGCGCCGTGACGTCGCCGAGCGTCGCGGACATGAGCAGGAACTGCGCCTGCGGCAGGGTCAGCAGCGGCACCTGCCACGCCCATCCGCGGTCCGGGTCCGCGTAGAAGTGGAACTCGTCCATGACGACCTGCTGCACCGGCGCATCCGGCCCGTGGCGGAGCGCGAGGTTCGCGAGGATCTCGGCCGTGCAGCAGATGATCGGCGCCTCGGGGTTCACGGACGAGTCGCCGGTGACCATGCCGACGTTCGCGGCGCCGAAGATGTCGACGAGGGCGAAGAACTTCTCGCTGACCAGGGCCTTGATCGGCGCGGTGTAGAAGGTGCGCAAGCCCTGCGCGAGCGCGTACGCGTGCGCGCCGATCGCGACGAGCGACTTCCCGGTACCGGTCGGCGTCGACAGGATCACGTTCGCGCCGGAGACGATCTCGATGATCGCCTCGTCCTGCGCCGGATAGAGGGGGAGGCCGCGGCCCTCGGCCCAGCCGGCGAACGCGGTGTAGGCGGCGTCCTCGTCGAGGCCACGGCCGTCGGACAGCGGCGACGGCATGAGGTCGAGGAGCGAGGAATCGATGCCGCCATCCTCCCAGAGGCGGATGAG
>JBQCCU010000444.1:0-3601 GCA_051961935.1 Amnibacterium sp.
TCGTGTTCGCGGGCAAGCAGGCGAGCACCGACTACACCGGCGGCTCCGCCCTCGGGCCGGACATCACGGTCCAGGACGCGGACGGCGTCGCCAGCGACATCGACATCGCGGTCCGCTACTCGATCCGGCCCGACCAGGTGACGACCATCTACCGCCAGTTCCGGGACGAGACGAACTTTGTCTCGCAGTTCGTCACCCAGGACATCCGCTCGACCGTCCGCGACGCGCCGAACGCCTTCACCACCCTCGAGCTGATCACGAAGCGCACCGAGGTGAACGCGGCGATCCAGAGCGCGCTGGAGGAGCGGTGGAAGGGCACCGGCGTCACCGTCGACTCCGTCAGCCTGCAGCAGATCACCCCGCCCGCGAGCGTCACCGCCGCCTACGCGGCCGCGCAGAACGCGCAGATCAAGGTGACGACCGAGCAGAACAACCTGAAGGCCGCTCAGGTCTCCGCGCAGCAGCAGGTGGTGCAGGCGGAGGCGAAGGCCAAGGCGAACGACACCCTGAACCGGTCGCTGACGGCGAACGTGCTGAAGCAGAACTACATCGACACGCTCTCGAAGCTCGCCGCGTCGGGCAACGTCGTGGTGGTCCCGGAGGGCTTCGGCGGCATCGTCAACGTGAAGTGACGACGGGGATCCGCCCCGCCTTCGTGTCGCGATTCGTGCCGCATCCGTCGGGCGGAAGCGTCACGGATCGCGACGTGAGTCAGGAGGGGATGCGGATCGCCACGCCGGTCATGCGCTCGGCCTCGCTCGTCAGCAGCCGCTGCACGTCGCGGTTGTGGGAGGCCCGGGTCGAGCCGACCACCACCGGGGCGCCGCGCATCTCGCCGAGGCCGTCGGGACCGATGTAGGCGCCGCCGGGCAGGTCGGGCACCGTCGCGGCGTAGAGGGTCGGCAACGCGCCCCCCTCCGCGGGCTGCCCCATCCCGTTGATCACGGCGACCGACACCGCCTCGACCCAGGGCGGCATGTGGAGGTTGCGGGTGAGGCCCGTGCTCGCGGTGCCCGGATGCGCCGCGACGGCGCGGAGCCGGGACCCCGCCGCCGTGAACCGGTGCTGCAGGTCGTACGCGAACATCAGGTCCGCGAGCTTCGACTGACCGTAGGCGCCCCATCGGGAGTAGCGCCGGCGCCGCCAGTTCAGGTCGTCGAGTGCGATCCGGCCGATCCGGTGAGCCTGGCTCGACAGCAGCACGACCCGGTCCCGGAGCCGGTCGAGCAGCAGGCCCGTCAGCGCGAACGCGCCGAGGTAGTTCGTCGCCAGCTGCAGCTCGAAGCCGTCGGCGCTCCTGGCCTCGTCGACCGCCATGATGCCCGCGTTGTTCACGAGCACGTCCACGGGGCGGTCGAACCCGTCCGCGAACGCCCGCACCGAGTCGAGCGAGGCGGTGTCGAGTTCGCGGACCTCCGTGCTGCCCTCGATCCGCGCGGCGGCCTCCCGGCCGCGGTCGAGGTCCCGGCAGGCCAGCACGACGTGGGCGCCGGCCTGGGCCAGGCGGCGACTCGCCTCGAAGCCGATCCCGCTGTTGGCTCCCGTCACGACGACGGTGCGGCCGGACTGATCGGGGACCTGGAAGGCGGTGGCGTGCGTCATCGGGCGATTGTGGACGCCCCCGCCTGACCGTCTCGTGGGCGACGTCGGGCCCATCGCTGCTCCTCCGCCTTCCCCCTGGCGCCGCATCGGCGGGACAGCGCTTCCGTACCGCTGCCGTTCCGGGCCCGATCAGGGTGTCATCAGAACACGTGCGGCTCGCATGCGACGGGACGAGGTGCCGCGCTCAGTGCGCCTATCGGAAGCGACGAGGGAGGGCCTGCAGCGACACGCCGACGGGTCGATACCGATTTGTGATGTTGTGAATCTCCACCTAATCTCGCTGGCGCTCGCCGGGATACCGCCAGACAGGGAAGTGCGGACCCCCTATCCCGCGAGACGTACGCCCGGTGCTGCCACGCTTCGCGCTGCCCACATGCAGCACCGTCACACGACCCCAAATTCGTCAGGGTGGGCAGCGGCGCAACGACATCCGGGGACGGAACGAGCGTCGGCGGACCCGCTGGAGCACGTACATGAAGATCCTGTCCAACACCCGTGCCGCCGCAGGCGGCCTCGCCCTCGCCGCGCTCACCGCCGTCGGCGTCGGCCTCACCGCCGCTCCCGCCAACGCGGCCTCCGTCTCCACGTGGGACGCGATCGCCCAGTGCGAGAGCAGCGGCAACTGGTCCATCGACACCGGCAACGGCTACTACGGCGGCCTGCAGTTCAGCCTGAGCACCTGGCACGCGTTCGGCGGCTCCGGCAACCCGGCCAACGCCAGCAAGTCCACGCAGATCGCGGTCGCGGAGAAGGTCCTGGCGAGCCAGGGCTGGGGCGCCTGGCCCGCGTGCTCCGCGCGCCTCGGCCTCTCCGGCCACAGCGGCTCGATCGCCGGTGCGTCGACCTCCTCGAGCTCCTCGTCCTCGTCGTCCAGCTCCTCGTCCAGCTCGTCCTCGGCTCCGGTGCACGCCACCTCGCACGCCACGTCGAGCTCGAACGGCGACGGCGACAACGACGGCGACGACTCGTCGTCGAGCTCGACCTCCGCGCCGCGCCACGTCTCGCAGGTGAAGCTCTCGGGCAAGACCTACACGGTCCGCTCCGGCGACACCCTGGCGAAGATCGCGGCGAAGCTCGGCACGCCGGGCGGCTGGCAGCGCCTCGCGGACGCCAACACGGCGACCATCTCCGACCCGAACCTCATCTTCCCGGGTCAGCAGCTGCACCTCCCGGCCTGAGCCGCTCAGGCAGCACGACGACGGCCGGTCCCACTCGGGGCCGGCCGTCGTCGTTCCGGAACGCGCTCGCAGGGGCCGTCGACGGCGGCCTCGTAGGCTGATGCGGTGAGCGCGAGCGTCCGCGATGCCGGCGACGGCGAGCCCCTTCGGGCCGACGTCGAGGCGTTCGACGACGCCACCTTCCGCCAGGTCCTCGCCCGGTTCGCGACCGGCGTCGTCGTGGTCACCGGTGCGACACCGGACGGGCCCGCCGGACTGACCTGCCAGTCGTTCTCATCCCTCTCCCTCGACCCGCCGCTCGTGCTGCTCTCCACGGCGCGGTCGTCGCGGACGTGGCCGCGGATCGAGGCCACGGGGCGCTTCGCCGTCAACGTGCTCGGCGCGGACCAGGGCGGCCTCAGCGAGCGCTTCGCCGTCAGCGGCGGCGACAAGTTCCGCGGGGTGGACTGGCGCCCCGGGGCGTTCGGCAACCCCCTGCTCGCCGGCGCCATCGCCCACATCGAGTGCGACGTGCACGCCCTCCACGACGGCGGCGACCACGTGCTCGTGCTCGGCCGGGTGCGAGCCCTCGAGGCCCCGGGGCTCGAGGACCGCTCGCCGCTCGTCTACTTCCGGAGCGAGTACCGCTCGCTGGCCTGACGGCGGTTCAGTACCAGTAGGGGACGTGCGACGTCTCGAACGAGTAGGCGCCGCACGGGGTGCTGTACCGGTTCTGGATGTAGCCGAGGCCCCACTCGATCTGCGTCGCGGAGCTCGTGCGCCAGTCGCGGCCCGAGCTCGCGAGCTTGTCGGCGGGGAGGGCCTGCGGGATGCCGTAGGCG
>JBQCCU010000445.1:0-6392 GCA_051961935.1 Amnibacterium sp.
CCACGTCGACCGCGGGGCGCTGGTTCGCGTTGAACAGGTCGGACTGCAGGAAGATCTGCCCGTCGGTGATCGAGATCACGTTCGTCGGGATGTACGCCGAGACGTCGTTCGCCTGCGTCTCGATGAGCGGGAGGCCCGTCATCGAGCCGCCGCCGAGCTCGTCGGAGAGCTTCGCGCAGCGCTCCAGCAGGCGGGAGTGCAGGTAGAACACGTCGCCCGGGTACGCCTCGCGCCCCGGCGGGCGGCGCAGCAGCAGCGACACGGCGCGGTAGGCCGCGGCCTGCTTCGACAGGTCGTCGAACACGATCAGGACGTGCTTGCCCTGGTACATCCAGTGCTGGCCGATGGCGGAGCCGGTGTACGGGGCGAGGTACTTGAAGCCGGCCGGGTCGGAGGCGGGCGCCGCGACGATGGTCGTGTACTCCATCGCGCCGGCGTCCTCGAGCGCGCCGCGCACGGAGGCGATGGTCGAGCCCTTCTGGCCGATCGCGACGTAGATGCAGCGGACCTGCTTCTTCGGGTCGCCCGACGCCCAGTTGTCGCGCTGGTTGATGATCGCGTCGATCGCGATCGCCGTCTTGCCGGTCTGCCGGTCGCCGATGATCAGCTGCCGCTGGCCGCGGCCGATCGGGATCATCGCGTCGATCGCCTTGATGCCGGTCTGCAGCGGCTCGTGCACGCTCTTGCGCATCATGACGCCGGGCGCCTGCAGCTCGAGGGCGCGGACGCCGTCGGTGGCGATCTCGCCGCGGCCGTCGAGCGGCTGGCCGAGCGGGTCGACGACGCGGCCGAGGTAGCCGTCGCCGACGGGCACGGAGAGGACCTCGCCGGTGCGGCGGACCTCCATGCCCTCCTCGATGCCCTCGAAGTCGCCGAGGACGATCACGCCGATCTCGTTCTCCTCGAGGTTGAGGGCGAGGCCGGCGGTGCCGTCGGCGAAGGTCACGAGCTCGTTCGCCATGACGTTCGGGAGGCCCTCGACGTGGGCGATGCCGTCGGCGGCGTCGATCACCGTGCCGACCTCGGTGGCCGTGGCCTTGCCGGGCTCGTAGGCGGCGACGAAGTCGGCGAGGGCGCTGCGGATGTCGTCCGGGCTGATGCTGAGATCGGTCATCGGGTTTCGATTCCTTACGTGAGGCAGGGGAAGAGCTTGGCGTCAGCCCGCGAGGGCCAGACGCAGGTCGTCGAGCCGGGTGCGGACCGTGCCGTCGATCACGTCGTCGCCGATCGTGATCCGCACTCCCCCGATCAGTGCCGGATCGATCACCTGGTTGACCTTGATTTTACGCCCGTAGGCGGTGGCCAGGCGCTGCTCGAGCGCGGTCACCTGGGCGTCGGAGAGGGACCGCGCCGCGGTCACGACCGCGACGAGGCCGCCGCGGGCGTCGGCGACGCGGCGCTGGGCCTCCTGCAGGGACTCGACGATGCGCCGGCCCCGCGGCAGCTGCACGAGGTGCCGGACGATCACCCGCGTGGGCTCGGCGGCGTTCGCGAGCAGCCGGTCGACGAGCGCGACGCGCGCGGCCGCAGGGGCGGCCATGTTGCCGAGCGCCAGCTCGGCCTCGGGCGCGCTCGTGACGGCACGCTCGAGGGCGAACAGCTCGCCGTCGATGTCGACGTCGTCCGCGGTCAACGCGATCGCGCGGACCCCGAGCTGCTCGAGGGCGTCGACGACGTCGCCGGGCTCCGACCAGCGGGACGCGGCCAGCGCCTCGAGCACCTGCACGGCCCGCTTGTCGTAGGCCCTGCCGAACACGCGCTGCACGAGCGCGACCTTCTGCTCACCGGCGACGCCCACGTCCGCGAGGACGTTCGTGAGCTGCGGCGAGGAGGCCACGGCCCGCGCGGCGGCGAGCAGCTCACCGCCGACCTCGTCGGAGCCGGCCCGCCGGCGACCCAGCAGGCCGGGCTTCAGCAGGTCGTCCAGCGTGTCGACCGCCGCGGCGGTCGATGCCCGCGTCGCGGCGCCCATCAGCGGGCCGAGTCGAGGTCGAGCTCGGCGAGGAACCGGTCGACCAGCGCCGTGGCGTTCTTGTCGTCGGCGAGGTGCTCACCGATGACGCCCGACGCGAGGTCGATCGCCAGCGAGCCGACCTCGGCGCGGAGCGACTGCACGGCGCTCGCGCGCTCGGCCTCGATCTGCGCCTGCGCCTGCGCGGTGATGCGGTTCGCCTCGGCCTGCGCCTGCTCGCGCAGCTCCGCGATGATCCGCTTGCCGTCCTCGCGGGCCTGGTCGCGGATGCGACCCGCCTCCGCGCGCGCCTCGGCGAGCTGGTCCTGGTACTGCTTCAGGACGCGCTCGGCCTCCTCGCGGGCGTGCTTGGCCTCGTCGATGCGGCCGGCGATCGCCTTGCTGCGCTCGTCGAGCAGCTGGTTGAGGCGCGGCAGCACCTTCCAGATGAAGAGCACGAGGAGCACGACGAACGAGAACGTGCCCCAGATCAGGTCGGGGACCGCGGGGACGACGAGGCTCCCCTCGGCGGCGACCACGGATGCGGTGTGCACTTACGACTCCTTCACTGTGTCGACAGCCCGGCTGGGTCGAGCCGTCGTCACGGGGAGGGGAAGGGGATGAAGCCGATGGCGATGGCGATGAAGCAGAGGGCCTCGACGAGCGCGATGCCGAGGAACATGAGCGACTGGAGTCGACCCTGCAGCTCGGGCTGGCGCGCCACGGACTCGATCGTCTTGCCGATCACGTAACCGACGCCGACGCCGGAGCCGATGGCGGCGAGGCCGAAGCCGAGCGCGCCGAGATAGCCGACGATGTGCATTCAGGGTTCCTTTCGGTGGTGGGACGTTCCCGTCGCGGACGCGTTAGTGCGTCTCGGCGACGGACAGCTGGATGTAGATGGCGGTCAGGAAGGAGAAGACGTAGGCCTGCAGCAGCGCGACGAAGATCTCGAACGCCATGTAGACGACGCCGAAGCCCACGGTGCCCACCCCGAGGAGGCCGAACAGGTTGCCGCTCGGCAGGAGGGTGAAGAGGAAGAACTCGGAGGCCGCGAACACGAGGGCGATCAGCAGGTGGCCGGCGACCATGTTCATCAGGAGCCGGAGCGTGAGGGTGATCGGCCGCACGATGAACGTCGAGAGGAACTCGAGCGGCGTGAGCAGGAAGTAGAGCGGCCACGGCACGCCGGGGATGAAGAGCGCGTTCCTCAGGAAGGTCCAGCCGAGCTTGCGGAAGCCGGCGTAGATGAACGTCGCCCAGGCGATGATCGCCATGACGAGCGGCAGGCCGATGACGCTGGTGCCCGCGATGCCGACGAACGGCACGACGCCCGTGAGGTTCATGCCGAGGGGCAGGAAGAACATTGTCATGATGATCGGCAGGTAGCGCTTGCCGTCCACCTCGCCGAGGGTCTCGATGGCGATGTTGTTGCGGACGAAGCCGAGCACGAACTCCGTGACGACCTGGCGGCGACCGGGGACGAGCTGCATCCGGCGGGTGCCGAGCCAGAGCCAGAGGCACAGCAGGACGACGACGGCGACCCGGATCAGCATGATCCGGTTCATCTCGAACGGCGTACCGGCGAAGAGGATCGGACCCGGGAAGAAGTCCTGGATCGTCGGCGGCTCGAACCCGCTCGCGGCTACGGCCGCAGGCACTAGGTGGGGAATCAGAACTGTCTCCGAACCGAAGGTGCGCGGCGACGCACGGCAGTGAACTCGACTCCGTCCACCCTATCAATGGGCTGTGCCGGGGGGCGAACCGAGCGGGTCAGCGCTCCACGCTGCCGACGGGGATCCGGGCCCTGGCGACGACGACGGCGTCCAGGACGAGGAACGCGAGAACGGCGGTCACGAGGGCGAGGAAGAGCACCATCGGCTGCACCCAGGGCTGGTGGCTGAGCAGCACCATCGCGGCGATGAAGAGCATCACCTTCAGGAACCAGCTGCCGAGCACGATGACGAACGCGGGGCCCGGGTTCGGGCCGGCGAGGGTGCGGCTGGCGAGCAGCAGCCCGACGATCGTGACGCCGAGGAAGACGAGCGCGAACCCGGCGCCGATCAGCCCGGAGGCGAGGCCGCCGAGGCCGGTGAGGAGCAGGCCGGCGAGACCCGCGACGACGCCGATGGCGGCGGTGACGACGAGGCCTCCGGCCAGCGCGCGACGCAGCACGGTCCGCCCGGTGTCGAAGGTGGGACCGGAGGTGCTCATGCGTGCCTTCCCTGGACGGGGGTGGAGTTGGTGGCCTTGTCGAGGGGGTCGAGCACCGCGATCTCCGTCGTGGTGGTGGACACGGGCTCGCTCTGCACCTCGTACTCGCGGCGCTTGCGGTGGCTGAGCGGCGCGAGGGTGGCGGCGGCGCAGACCACGAGGCCGCCGCCGATGAACACCCACGCCCACCAATAGGGGCGGGCGACGAAGAACAGCAGGGAGCCGACGGAGATCACCGCGGTCCACGCGTAGAAGATCAGGGTGGCGTGGAAGCGGGTGTGGCCCATGTCGAGCAGCCGGTGGTGGAGGTGCTTGCGGTCGGCGCTGAACGGGCTCTTGCCTGCCGCCAGGCGCCGGATGACCGCGAGGCTGAAGTCGAGCAGCGGCACGATCAGGATCGCGAAGGGCAGCAGCAGGGGCAGGAACACGGGCGCGAACGCGGCGCGGTTGCCCGGGAAGAGCTGGATCGGGTCGATGGAGCCGGTCACGCTGATCGCGGACACCGACATGAGCAGCCCGAGCAGCAGCGAGCCCGCGTCGCCCATGAAGAGCTTCGCCGGATGCCAGTTCAGCGGCAGGAAGCCGAGGCACGCGCCGAACACGACCGCGGAGATGAGCGAGGCGAGGTTGAAGTAGTTCGTCTGGTCGACGATCCGGATCAGCATGTAGCTGTACAGGTAGAAGGTGCCGTTGGCGATGAGGCCGACGCCCGCGACGAGGCCGTCGAGCCCGTCGATGAAGTTCAGCATGTTCATCACCGCGACGACGGTGAAGAGCGTCAGCAGCAGCGAGACCCACGTCGACGGCACCGTGACGCCGCCGATCGGCAGGGAGTCGATCTGCAGGCCGCCGAGCCAGGCGAGCAGCCCGGCCGCGAGCACCTGGCCGATCAGCTTCGTGGACCAGTCGAGGTCGAAGAAGTCGTCGAGCACGCCGATGCCGACGATGAGGGTCGCGGCGAGCACGATCGCGAGGATCTGCGGCTGGTTCGCGAACACGACGTGGAAGAACGGGATCTGCGAGGCGACGAGCAGCGCCACGAGGATCCCGACGAACATGGCGATGCCGCCGAGCCGCGGCGTCGGGGTCGTGTGCACGTCCCGCTCGCGGATCTGCGGGTAGAGCTTGTACTTCACGCCCACCCGCCAGAGCGCGAGGGACATGACGAACGTGACGACCGCCGAGCACAGCGCCACGAGCAGGGTGACGATCACGGGCCGCTGGTCTCGTCCGCCGGCTCGGCGGCGCGGGTCTCGTCCGGCTCCTCGGGGAGCGGCTCCGCTCCGGTGTCGGGCAGCTCGAACGCCTCGGGCACCACGGCGCGCAGGTCCTCCTCGGCGAGGGCGCCGTGGCGGACGATCCGGAGCGGGCCGGTGCCGTCCGCGAGGGCGGTGGCGTCGATGATCGTGGAGGGCACGTTGCCGGGGGTGGCGCCGCTGTCGAGGTAGACGTCGATGACGTTCCCGAGCATGTCGACGGCCTCCTGCACCGTCGTCGCCGCCGGCCGGCCGGTGAGGTTCGCGGAGCTGACGGCGAGGGGGCCGGTCTCGGCGAGCAGCTCGAGGGCGATGCGGTCGTCCGGCATCCGCAGCGCGACCGTGCCGTGCGTCTCGCCGAGGTCCCAGGCGAGGGTGGGGCGCGCGGGCAGGATGACCGTGAGGGCGCCGGGCCAGAACCGCTCGACGAGCGTCAGGACCGCCTCCGGCACGACCTCGGCGAGGGCATCGAGGGTGTCGCGGGTGGGCACGAGCACCGGCGGCGGCGCCTCGGGGCCGCGGCCCTTCGCCATCAGGAGGCGGCGGACCGCCATCGGCTGGAACGCATCCGCTGCGACGCCGTACACCGTGTCGGTGGGCATGACGATGAGATCGCCGCGCGAGATCGCGGCGCGGGCTTCACGCATGCCCGGGAGCAACGAGACCGGGTCGGCGCAGTCGACCACCGTCGCCATGCGAGCCATGGTACCGGGCGCAGGTCGGCCCCCGGCTCCCACCTCGCCCGTCCCCCTCACAACCCCTCCCCGAGGGAGTTGCCACTCGTGGCGACGGAACCCACCCCTGAAGTCACCACCAATGGCAACCCCACGACAGCCCACACGGCAGTTGCCCCACGGTGCGCCCGGAACCCGTGCGGGGGTCAACCCCCCAGGGCACCCCAGAACCGGGCGGACCAACGCAACGGCGGGGGGGGGGGGGGGGGCGGTCGCGGGCCGGGCTGTTTGCGGGTG
>JBQCCU010000446.1:0-7134 GCA_051961935.1 Amnibacterium sp.
GGCGCGTTCAGCGGCAAGGACCCGTCCAAGGTCGACCGGTCGGGCGCGTACGCGATGCGATGGGTCGCGAAGAACGCCGTCGCGGCGGGCCTCGCCGACGGGCTGGAGCTCCAGGTCGCGTACGCCATCGGGGCGGCGGAGCCCGTCGGGCTCTACGCCGAGACGTTCGGCACGGCCCACGTCCCGGAGGAGCGCATCGTCGCCGCCATCCGCGAGGTGTTCGACCTCCGGCCCCGCGCCATCATCGACGCTCTCGACCTGCTCCGCCCGATCTACGCGGAGACGAGCGTCTTCGGTCACTTCGGCCGCGAGCTGCCCACGTTCACCTGGGAGCGCACCGACCGGGCGGGGGACCTCGCGGCCGCGGCGGGCCTCTGATGCGGCGGCGGTCGGCATGACCGCCGGGTCGGTCGCGAGCGTCGTGCTCGACTCCCCGCTGCCGCGCCTCGACCACCTCTTCGACTACCGGATCCCCGAGGCGATGCGGGACGATGTCGTCCCCGGCGTGCGGGTCAAGGTGCCGCTGCGGGTCGCCGGGCGCTCGGCCGACGGCTTCGTCGTCGGCGTCGGCGACACGACGGAGGCGCCGGGGGAGCTGTCCGCGATCGACCGGCTCGTCTCGCCCCTGCCGGTGCTCGCCCCCGAGGTGTGGCGGCTCGCCAGGGCGATCGCCGACCGCAGCGCGGGCGTCGCCTCGGACGTGCTGCGGATCGCGGTCCCGAAGCGGCAGGCGCGTGTGGAGCAGCGCTGGCTGAAGGACGGGCCGCCTCCGCCCGCGGGCGTCGACGCGCCGCGATCGGCGGTCGGCGACGACCTCGTGGAAGGCCGACGGCTCACGGCGCTCGCGACGCCGCATCCGGCGGTCGTGGACGGTCGGACCGTCGGCGGCTGGGCGGTCGAGCTCGCGGAGACCGCGGCGGCGGTGGCGGCGGCGGGACGGAGCGTGATCGTGGCCGTGCCCGACCGCCGCGACCTCGACCAGCTCGCCGCGGTGCTCGCCGCCGGACCCGCGGCGCCCGCGGTGCTGCGGATCGACGCGGCGCTGCCCGCCGCCGAGCGCTACCGCGCGCACCTCGCCGCCCTCGCGCCCGGCCCGCACGTGCTGATCGGCGCCCGGTCGGCCGTGTACGCCCCCGCCGCCGACCTCGGCGCGATCCTCGTGTGGGACGAGGCGGACGCCTTCCACCAGGAGCCCCTCGCCCCGTACGCCGCGACCCGCGACGTCGCCCTGCTGCGGCAGGAGCAGTCGGGCGCGGGCCTGCTCCTCACCGCGCACACCAGATCGACGACCGTGCAGCGGCTCGTGCAGGTGGGGTGGGTCGCCGACCGGCCGGCGCCGCGGGGCCGACCCGAGGTGGTCCTCACGCCCGAGGACGACCGCCCCTCCCGGATCCCCTCCGCCGCCTGGCGGGCGCTCCGGCAGGCGCTCACCGCAGGCCCCGTGCTCGTGCAGGTCGCGCGGCCGGGCGAGGCGGCGCTCAGGGCGCTCGCCGCCGGCGACGCGCCGCCGCCGATCGACGCCGGCCGCACCGCCCACGAGCTCGGCCGCGCCTTCCCGGGCGTGCCGGTGCAGGTCGCCGACGGGGAGCACGTGCACGACGAGATCGAGGGCGGTCCGCGCATCGTGGTCGCCACACGCGGCGCCGAGCCCCGGGCGCCCGGCGGCTACCGGGCGGTGCTGCTGCTCGACGGGCGCCGGATGCTCGCGCGGGAGTCGCTCTGGGTGGCCGAGGACTGCCTGCGCTGGTGGGCGGGTGCCGCCGCGCTGGCCGCGCCCGACGCGCCGGTGCACCTGGTCGGCGTGACCGGTGACGTGGCGACCGCGCTCGCGACGTGGCGGTTCGCCGACTTCGCCGCCCGGCAGCTGGCCGACCGGCGCGCGCTGCGGTTCCCGCCGGTCGTGCGGCTCGTCGTGGTCACCGGGCCGGCCCGGGCCGTGCTGGCCCTCGTCGACGAGCTCGAGGCCGCGGGGGCGGAGGTGCTCCTGCACGGGCCGGACGAGACCGGCCGCCGGGCGGTGCTCCGCTTCGACTACGCCGCCGGGCCGCGGCTGGCCGCGATCGCGAAGGCCGCCCTCGTGCGCGCGGGGTCGGCCAGGCGCCCGAAGCCGCCGGCACCGCCGCCGCCGTCGCTTCGCGTCCGCTTCGACCCCCACGAGCCCTTCTGACCCTCGGCGCGAGCACGTCAGCAGGACGAGATCGCCACGGCAGGACGAGAACGCCCATTTCGTCCTGCTGAACAGAAATCGTCCTGCTGAAGTGCTCGTCGCGGCGTGGGGCGGGGGCCCGCCTAGGCTGGATCGCCGATCGGGAGGGACGACATGCGGCTGCTCTTCGCCGGGACGCCGGATGCGGCGGTGCCCGCGCTCGACGTGCTCGCGGCCGGGCCGCACGAGATCGTCCGGGTGCTCACCCGCCCGCCGGCGCCGCAGGGCCGGCGCCGCGTCCTCACCCCGTCGCCCGTCGAAGCGAGGGCCGTCGAGCTCGGCCTCCCCGTCCTCCGCGCCGCCCGCCTCGACGAGGCGGCCACCGCGACCCTCCTCGCCGACCACGCGGACCTCGGCGTGGTCGTCGCCTACGGCGCGCTGATCAAGGAGCCGCTCCTGTCCGCCCCGCGCGAGGGCTGGGTGAACCTCCACTTCTCGCTGCTGCCGCGGTGGCGGGGCGCCGCACCGGTGCAGCACGCGCTGCTCGCCGGCGACCGCGTCACCGGCGTCGCCGTCTTCCGCCTCGAGGCCGGTCTCGACACCGGACCGCTGCTCGCGATGGAGGAGGTGCCGATCGGTGCGCTCGAGACCGCGGGGCACCTCCTGCCGCGGCTCGCCGGGATCGGGGCCGCTGTGCTCGCCCGCACCGTCGATGCGATCGCGGCCGGGACCGCCGGGGCCGTCCCTCAGGAGGGGGAGCCCACCTTCGCGGGCAAGCTCGCGCTCGAGGACGGCCGGCTCGACCTCACCGCATCCGCCGCGGCCGTCCTCGACCGGTACCGCGGCACCACGCCGGAGCCGGGCGCCTTCACCGAGGTGGCGGGGGCCCGGCTCAAGGTGCTCGAAGCGGCCCCCGCGCGCGACGCGGCCCGGCTCGCACCGGGGGAGGTGGCGGCGGTCGGCCGCCGCGTGCTCGTCGGGACCGGCGACGACCCGGTCGAGCTCGTCACCGTGCAGCCGGCCGGTCGCACGGCGATGCCCGCGGCCGCGTGGCTGCACGGCGCGGCGAAGCCGGTGCGGCTCGGATGAGCGGGGTCAGCCCCGCCCGCCGGATCGCGCTCGAGGTCCTCACCGCGGTCCGTGAGCGCGACGCCTACGCGAACCTCCTGCTCCCGGTGCTGCTGAAGCGGGCCGTGCCGCCGCCTGCGGAGGCGGCGTTCGCGACCGAGCTCGCCTACGGCACCCTCCGGCGCCTCGGGCACTACGACGCCGTGCTGGCCGCCGTGTCCGGCCGGGAGGTCTCGGCCATCGACCCGCCGCTGCTCGACGTGCTGCGGCTCGCCGCCCACCAGCTGCTCGCCACCCGGACGGCGCCGCACGCGGCCGTGCACCAGGCCGTCGACCAGGCGCGGCGGGCGGCGGGACCCAGGGCCGCGGGCTTCGCGAACGCGGTGCTGCGGAAGGTCGGCGCGGCCGACGACGCCACGTGGACGGAGCGCCTGACGGCCGGCCTCACCGATCCGACGGCCGTGCTCGCGGCGCGCTCGGCCCACCCGCCCTGGGTCGTCGCGGAGCTGCGATCGGCCCTCGCCGCGACCGAGGGCGGCGACGGCGACCTGGCGGCGCTGCTGGAGGTGGACAACGTGCCCGCCCCGGTCGGCCTCGTCGCGCTGCCCGGCCTCGCCGAGCCCGCGGACACCGGGCTGCCCCGGCATCCGCTGTCCCCGGTCGGCGTCGAGTCGACCGGCGGCGATCCCGCGGCCGTGCCGGGCGTGCGCGCCGGGACGGTGCGGGTGCAGGACCCCGGCTCGCAGCTCGTCGCACTCGCCCTGAGCCGCGCCCGACCCGTGACCGCGGGGGAGCGATGGCTCGACCTGTGCGCCGGCCCCGGCGGCAAGGCGGCGCTGCTCGCGGCGGAGGCGCACGCCTCCGGCGCGTCCCTCGTCGCGAACGAGCTCGTGCCCGCCCGGGCGCGCCTCGTCGGGCGTGCGCTCGCAGCCGTGCCCGGGAACCATCCCGTCGAGGTCGGCGACGGCGGCCGCTTCGCCACGGGGACCGACCGCTTCGACCGCATCCTCCTCGACGCGCCGTGCACCGGCCTCGGGGCGCTCCGCCGGCGCCCGGAGGCCCGGTGGCGGAAGCGGCCGGAGGACGTGCCCGAGCTCACGGCGCTGCAGGCGCGCCTCCTCGACGCCGCCGTCGCGGCGCTCGCGCCGGGCGGCCTGCTCGTCTACGCCACCTGCTCGCCGGTGGTTGCCGAGACGACGGACCGCATCGCCGCGGCCCTCGCCGCCCACCCCGACCTCGCCGCGCTCGACACCGCCGAGGTGCTGGGCCGGATCACGGCCGCGCCGCTCACCGGCGCGCGTCGCGGCATGGCCGTGCAGCTGTGGCCGCACCGGCACGCGACGGACGCGATGTTCCTGCAGCTGCTCGCCCGCCGCTGATCCGCGCGACGCGACTGCGCGAGCCCGCCCGGCGCGCGCGACTCGCCGGTACTCTCCGTTCGGGCGGCGAGCACGCCGTCCGCTCTCCGACTCCACGAAGGAGCCCCGTGACCGCCGGTACCGAGAACCAGCGCACCCTCGAGTCGTTCGGCTACAAGCAGGAGCTGAAGCGCTCCGTCTCGACCGTCGACCTGCTGATCTACGGCCTGATCTTCATGGTGCCGATCGCCCCGTGGGCGATCTTCGGCACCGTCTACAACGCGGCGGGCGGCATGGTGCCGCTGGTCTACGTGATCGGCCTGGTCGCGATGATCTTCACGGCGCTGGCCTACGCGCAGATGGCGAAGTCGTTCCCGCTCGCCGGCTCGGTGTTCTCGTACGTGGGTCGCGGCATCCACTGGTCGGTCGGCTTCTTCGCGGGCTGGGCGATCCTGCTCGACTACCTGCTCGTCCCCACGCTGCTCTACGTGTTCGCGGCGGAGTCGATGGTCGGGATCTTCCCCGGGACGGCCCGGTGGATCTGGGCGCTCGTGTTCGTCGCGATCAACACCGTGATCAACGTGCTCGGCATCAGCTCGATCAAGCTGGCGAACCGGATCTTCCTCGTGATCGAGCTGGTCTTCGTGCTGATCTTCGTGATCATCGCGGTGATCGCGATCAACGGCGGCACGGTTCCCGGTGCGCAGTGGAGCGCCGACCCGATCTGGACCCCGTCGAAGGTGACCGGCCCGCTGATCGCCGGTGCCCTGTCGATCGCCGTGCTCAGCTTCCTCGGCTTCGACGGCATCTCGACCCTCGCGGAGGAGTCCACGGGACGGAAGAACGCCGCCGGTCGGGCGATGGTGATCGCGCTGTTCATCGTCGCCGCGCTGTTCGTGATCCAGACGTGGCTCGCCAGCCTCCTCGCTGGCGGCCGCGACGCCTTCTCGGACGCGCAGGCGGGCAACGCGTTCTTCGACCTGGTGCGCACGGCGTCCGGAGCCGGCTGGCAGAAGGCCTTCTTCGTCGTGAACGTGCTCGCCGTCGGCATCGCGAACGCGATGGCGGCGCAGGCCGCGACGAGCCGGCTGCTCTACTCGATGAGCCGGGACCGCCAGCTGCCGCACTTCCTGTCGCGGATCAGCAAGCGGCAGGTGCCGCTCTGGGCGATCCTCGTCGTGACGGTCCTCACGGCGATCCTGGTGCTGTTCTTCGTCGGCCAGCTGCCGCTGATCTCGTCGCTCGTGAACTTCGGCGCCCTGTTCGGCTTCTGCCTGCTGCACGTCGCCGTGTTCTGGCACTACATCGTGAAGCAGCGGTCGCGGAACTGGCTCCTGCACGGCGTCGTGCCCGTGCTCGGCTTCCTGATCATCGGCTACGTGCTCATCAACGCGGACCCGCTCGCGAAGATCGGCGGCCTCGTCTGGCTGGTGATCGGCGCGATCATCTTCGTCGTCAACCTCGCGCTCGGGCGCAAGCCGCAGCTCACCATCCGGGAGGACGTGCCCACGATGGGCGAGGGGCGGCCGAGCGCCTACGAGGGCCAGGCGTGACGGGGGTCCGGATCGAGCCGAGCATCCTCTCCGCGGACTTCACGGCGCTCGCCGCCGACGTGGCCCGGATCCCGTCCGCGGACCTCGTCCACGTCGACGTGATGCACAACCACTTCGTGCCGAACCTCACGTTCGGCCTGCCGATGGTCGAGCGCCTGCTGCAGGTCACCGCCCTGCCGCTCGACGTGCACCTGATGATCGACGACCCGGACCGCTGGGCGCCCGGGTTCGCGGAGGCGGGCGCGGCGGTCGTGACCTTCCACGCCGAGGCGGCGAAGGACGCGGTCGCGACCGCGCGCGCCATCCGCGCGGCGGGCGCGCGCCCCGGGCTCGCCCTGAAGCCCGGGACACCGGCCGCCCCCTGGCTCGACCGGCTCGACGAGTTCGGGCAGGTGCTCGTCATGACCGTCGAGCCCGGCTTCGGCGGCCAGGCGTTCCAGCCCGAGATGCTCGACAAGGTGGCCGAGGTGCACGCGGCGATCGGCGACCGCGACGTGTGGCTGCAGGTCGACGGCGGGATCGGGCCGGAGACGATCGGGCGGGCGCGGCAGGCCGGCGCGGACACGTTCGTCGCCGGCTCGAGCGTCTTCGGCGAGGACGAACCGGATGCGGCGGTGCGCCGCCTGCGGGAGCTCGCCCGCGCCTGACCCCGCCACCACCCCCGCTAGCCTGGAGGGCGTGAAGACGTTCGACGGCCTCTACGCCGAGCTCGCGGCGAAGGCCGACGAGCGGCCGGCGGGCTCGCGGACCGTCGCCGAGCTCGACGCCGGCGTGCACGCGATCGGCAAGAAGATCGTCGAGGAGGCCGCCGAGGTCTGGATGGCGGCGGAGTGGGAGAGCGACGACCGCCTCGCCGAGGAGGTCTCCCAGCTGCTCTACCACGTGCAGGTGCTGCTGCTGAAGAAGGGACTCACCCTCGAGGACGTCGGGCGCCATCTCTGACGGTCCCTCCGCCGTTGACACACCCACCCCCCCCAAACCAAGACCCCAAATTTAAAAAAAACAAACC
>JBQCCU010000447.1:0-2703 GCA_051961935.1 Amnibacterium sp.
GGCACCTCAGCAGGCCCCTGGTTCACCACGGGCCTGCTGAACCGCTCGCGTCCTTGCTGTCGTGCTCATGACTCGGACGGGCGCGTGTGGGTCAGTGGCCGAGCGCCGCCATCCCCTGTGGGGCGTAGCGGTCGCCCGCGACCGCGCCCGCAGGCGCCACCTCGTCGATCCGGGCGAGGTCCTCCGGCGTCAGGGTCACGTCGAGCGCGGAGACGTTCTCCTCGAGGTTCGGGATGCGCCGCGTGCCGGGGATCGGCACCACGTCGTCGCCCTGCGCCAGCACCCACGCGAGCGCGAGCTGCGACGGCGTCACGCCCTTCTCGTCGGCGATGGCGACGACCGCGTCGAGCAGCTCGAGGTTCTTCGCGAAGTTCTCGCCCTGGAACCGCGGACTGGTGCGCCGGAAGTCGTCCTCGGCGAAGTCGTCGATCGACCGGATCCGGCCGGACAGGAAGCCGCGGCCGAGCGGGGAGTAGGGCACGAACCCGATCCCGAGCTCGCGCACGGTCGCCAGCACCCCGTCGTCCTCCACGTCGCGGGTGAAGAGCGAGTACTCGGTCTGCACCGCGCTGAGCGGTGCGGTGGCGTGCGCCTTCCGGATCGTCGCCGCCGAGGCCTCGCTGATGCCGAGGTGGCGCACCTTGCCGGCCTGCACGAGCTCCCCGAGCGCGCCGAAGGTCTCCTCGATCGGCACGGTCGGGTCCACCCGGTGCTGGTAGTAGAGGTCGATGGAGTCGATGCCGAGCCGCGACAGCGACGCGTCGACCGCCCGTCGCAGGTAGGCGGGTGAGCCGTTCACCCGACCGGTCCGCGTGCCCTGCTCGTCGATCTCGTTGCCGAACTTCGTCGCGATCACGACCTCGTCGCGCCGGTCCCGCAGCGCCCGCCCCACGAGCCGCTCGTTCGTCCACGGCCCGTAGATGTCCGCCGTGTCGAAGAAGGTGATCCCGAGATCGAGCGCCCGTCGGATCGTGGCGGTCGACTCCGTGTCGTCGTGCGCGCCGTAGAACGCGCTCATCCCCATGCAGCCGAGCCCCTCGGCCGAGACGACGAGCCCCTGCCCGCCGAGTGTCCGCTTCTCCATCGTGCCGTCCTTCCGTCGGCTGCAGGTCTACCCGCGACCGCCTGGGCGGGGGATGAGGGAGGCATGATGGCCGCATGCGCGCCGACCCGGAGCTCCTCGCCGACCGGATCGCGGCGCTCGCCGCCGAGCGCCGACGCGTGCTCGTCGGCATCGCGGGGGCGCCCGGGGCCGGCAAGTCCACGCTCGCCGACGCGACCGCACGGGCGGTCGCGGCGCGGCACCTGCCGGTCGTCGTCGTGCCGATGGACGGGTTCCACCTCGCGGACGTCGCCCTCGCAGCGCTCGGGCGGCTCGGGGCGAAGGGCGCCATCGACACCTTCGACGGTGCGGGCTACGCCGCGCTGCTCGCCCGGATCCGCTCCGCCCGGGAGACGGTGTGGGCGCCGGCGTTCGACCGGGAGATCGAGCAGCCGGTCGCTGGCAGCATCGCCGTGCCACCCGAGGCGCGCGTCGTCATCACGGAGGGGAACTACCTCCTCGTGCCCCGGGAGCCATGGGTCCGCATTCGAGCCCTGCTCGACGAGGCCTGGTTCCTCGAGGCGGAATCCGTCACCCGCAGGCACCGCCTCATCGAGCGGCATGTGCGATTCGGGAAAGCGAGTGCCGATGCGGAGTCGTGGGTCGAAACGGTCGATGAGCGGAATGCGGCCGTCATCGTGCCCACCGCCGGTGCGGCGGACCTGCACCTCCTCTCCGATTGACGCGCCACGCGAAGAAATGTGCAGCAGGCCAAGAATCGGTCGCGAGCGCGTGAAAAACGTGCAGTAGCGCAAGAATCCGCGGCATCGCACCGCGGTGGCAGACCCGGGGAAGCAGGGGAGGCCGAGGGGGCCCAGCCCTCGGAGGCGTCACAATTCCCGTCCCTCGGACGCGGATGACGGCGCTCACACCCACCTGCCGGCAACCTGGAAGCGGAGGGCCGACGGGGGTGCTTTCGGAGGGGTCGAAGGCCTCTTGCTGCGTCCCGTGGACCTCCGCAGCGCGCTCGGGACAGGTCGGATCCGCACCGGAGAGATGAAAAAGGCCTAAGAAACGTGCAACACGGGCTATCTCTGCAGTGAATTCCCCTTGCTATTTCCGCTACACTCGCCGCCATCACCGGAACCGTATCCGGGCCGATGAACAACAGCGACCAGGAGAACACCGCAACCCATGGCTCAGAAGTACATCGTCCAGCTCGTCGACGACCTCACGCAGCAGCCGATCGACGACGGCGAGGGGGAAAGCGTGCGCTTCGCTCTCGACGGCGTCAGCTACACCATCGATCTCACGCGCGAGCACGCGGATGAATTCCGCGGCGCCCTCACGCCCTATGTCAACGCCGCCCGCAAGGCCGATGTCGCGGTCAAGGCGAAGGCGTCCACGTCCACCCGCGCACCGAAGGGTGACCTCAAGGTGATCCGCGAGTGGGCCAACTCCAACGGCTTCACGGTCTCGAGCCGCGGCCGCATCCCGTCCGATGTCCAGGCCGCGTACAACGCCGCCCACTGACCGGATCCTTCCGATCCACCGCCGAGCCGGCGCGGGGCGGGGATTGGCGGGCGCGGGAGGGGGGGGGGGGGGGGGGGGGGCCGCCCCCCCCCGGCTCCCCCCCCCGGTCGCCCCCCCCATCAAGGGGG
>JBQCCU010000448.1:0-6194 GCA_051961935.1 Amnibacterium sp.
CCACCTGGCCGACGAGCTGGTAGGTGCGCACCGGCACCTCGCGCACGTTCTCGCCCTCCTGCGGGGCCTCGACCATGTTGCCGCCGCCGGAGTAGATCGCGACGTGGTACATGTCGCCGCCGCCGTCGGTCCAGAACAGCAGGTCGCCCGGCTGCCGGTCCGCGTAGGAGACGAGCTTGCCCTCGCTCGCGGCCGTGTCGTACTGGGCCGTCGCGCTGTGGCCGCCGATGCCGATGCCCGCCGCGCCGTACGCGGCCATGGTGAGGCCGGAGCAGTCCCAGGCGTTGGGGCCGGCGGCGGCGAAGACGTACGGGTCGCCGATCTGGGACCGGGCGAAGGCGAGCACCCGGGCGGCGACGGAGGCGTTCGCGGGGAGGCTCGACACGCTCACCGACGCGGACGCGGATCCGGACCCGCCGGAGGAGGACGAGCCGGAGGAGGCCTGCACGACCGGCCGCGGGGCGAGCGCGGCGAGCTCCGCCTGCAGGGCCTGCACCCGGCTGCGCTGGTTGCGCACCACGGCCTCGGCGGCGTTCGCGTCCCGCTTGGCCTTCGCGAACGCGGCCTGCGTCGAGTCGGCGGCGCGCTGCGCGGAGTCGGCGGCGTTCGACGCCTTCGCCGCGAGCACCCTGGCGGTGTGCTCGTCGGCCTTCGCGTCGTTGAAGATCTGGGTCGACTGCATCGACAGCTGCGACATGCGGCTCACGCGGTAGAGCACGCGCGTGGCGCCTCCGCCGTCGAGGAGCAGGTTCGCGGCCTGGTCGGCGCTGCCGGAGCGGGCGAGGTTCGCCGCGACGACCGCAGCGCGGGCGCGGGACCTGAGCGCCTTCGCCGGGGCGGCGCTCGACGCCTTCTCCGCGGCGCGGTAGGCGGCCGCCGCCTTCGCGGCCGCGGCCTTCGCCTTGAGGTAGTGCTCGTCGGCCACCTGCGCGGTGCGGCCGGCGGCGTCCGACGCCTTCTGCAGGCCGCTGAGGCAGCTCGTCAGCCGGTCGACCGCGACGCGGATGTCCGCGGCGCTCTTCGAGGCCGGTGTGATGCTCGAGCAGGCGGGCTGCGGGGCGGGGGCCGCGGTGGCGCCGCCGACGCCGACGGCCGTGAGGGACACCGCGACGACGGCGGTGGCGGTGGTGGACACGATTCGGCGCATGGCTCGGCTTCGCACGGGCGGCCTCCTACATGGATCCGCATCGCCGGGGATCCATCTCGGGTGGGGTCGATCCGCCGCCTGCTGCAGGCACGGGGCACCGGGTGTGCCGAACGGATCGCGGTCTTGGGTGGGGCGCGATGCGCAGCCTGGGGGCGGCTGCCGCGCATGACCGTAACAGCGTTTTTCCGCCAGCGCACACCCTGGGCGTTATCAGAACGTGATCTGGACACGCCGTATCACCGCTCTGAGCGCCCGGGGAAGCAGGGGCAGCGGGTCACGATCCGCTGGGATCCGGCCCTGAGAACGCGAAGAACGCGCGCTCCCTCCAGGAAGCGCGCGTTCTCGCGTGAGTGGTGCGGCGACGACCGCGCGACGTTCCCTTCGGGGTTCAGTCGCCCTCGCGCGACTGAACGATCAACACCGTGTCGAACGACGGAGTCGAGGCGAACGCCGGCCGCGTCAGCGGGCGACGTTCCCCACGACGTAGTCGTCGGACGTGTTGCGCCACGCGAAGAGCTTGCGGAGCTCGCGCCCGACCTCCTCGATCGGGTGCTCCTCGCCCTTCTTGCGCAGCTCGAGGAACTCCTTGCCGCCGTTGTCCTGGTCGGCGATGAAGCGCTTCGCGAACGTGCCGTCCTGGATGTCCTTCAGGACCGCCTGCATGTTCTCCTTCACGTGCGGGTCGATCACGCGCGGGCCGGAGACGTAGTCGCCGTACTCGGCGGTGTCGGAGATGCTCCAGCGCATCTTGGCGATGCCGCCCTCCCACATGAGGTCGACGATGAGCTTCAGCTCGTGCAGCACCTCGAAGTAGGCGATCTGCGGCTGGTAGCCGGCCTCGGTGAGGGTCTCGAAGCCGTACTGGACGAGCTGCGAGACGCCGCCGCAGAGGACCGCCTGCTCGCCGAAGAGGTCCGTCTCGGTCTCCTCGGTGAACGTGGTCTTGATGCCGCCGGCGCGGAGGCCGCCGATCGCCTTCGCGTACGACCACGCGAGGTCCCACGCCTGCCCGGTCGCGTCCTGCTCGACGGCGACGATCACGGGCACGCCGCGGCCCGCCTCGAACTCGCGGCGCACGGTGTGGCCGGGGCCCTTCGGGGCGACCATGACGACGTCGACGCCCTTCGGCGCGGTGATGTAGCCGAAGCGGATGTTGAAGCCGTGCCCGAACAGCAGCGCCTTGCCGTCGCTGAGGCCAGGCGCGATGTCGTTCGCGTAGAGGTGCCGCTGCACCTGGTCGGGGGCGAGGATCACGATGACGTCGGCCCACTTCGCGGCGTCGGCCGGCGTGTGCACGCGGAAGCCGGCGTCCTCGGCCTTGGCGCGGCTCTTCGAGCCCTCCTGGAGGCCGACGACGACCTCGACCCCGGAGTCGCGGAGGTTCAGCGCGTGGGCGTGGCCCTGCGAGCCGTAGCCGATGACGGCGACCTTCTTGCCCTGGATCAGGGACAGGTCGGCGTCGTTGTCGTAGACGATCTCGGTCATTCGATCAAGCCTTTCGTTCGGGAGGTCGGTGCGCGTGTGGCGCGGTCAGGGTCGGGGGATGCGCTCGGTGATGGACTTCGGGCCGCGCCCCATGGCGAGCAGGCCGGACTGGGCGAGCTCGCGGATCCCGTAGGGCTCGAGCATCTTCAGCAGTCCCGCGGTGCGCTGCGAGCCGGCGACGAGCTCGATGACGAGCGCCTCCTGCGTCACGTCGACCACGGTGGCGCGGAACAGCTCGACGATCTCGAGCACCTGCGGGCGCGTGCCGGCGTCGACGCGGACCTTCACGAGCACGTGCTCGTGCAGCACGCTCTGGGCCGGTTCGAGCTCGACGATCTTGATCACGTTGACGAGCTTGTTCAGCTGCTTCGTGACCTGCTCGAGCGGCAGGTCCTCGACGTCGACGACCGCGGTGATGCGGGACATGCCGGGCACCTCGCACGGGCCGACCGCCAGCGAGCCGATGTTGAAGCCGCGCCTGGCGAACAGGCCGGCGACGCGCGTGAGGAGTCCCGGCTTGTCCTCGACGAGCAGGGAGAGGACGTGCGTGCTCATCGGGTCGTCGACTCGCCTTCCACCGGGGGCAGCGCGAGGTCCGCGTCCCGGCCGTCCGGCGTCTCGTCGCCCTCCCACGAGGGCGCGTGGTCGCGGGCGTACTGCACGTACGAGTTGCTGACGCCCTGCGGCACCATCGGCCAGACCATGGCGTCGGCGGACACGACGAAGTCGATGACGACCGGGCGGTCGTTCGTCTCGATCGCGAGCCGGATCGCCGCGTCGACGTCCTCCTCGCGCTCCACCCGGATCCCGAGGGCGCCGTAGGCCTCCGCCAGCTTCACGAAGTCGGGGATCCGCTTCGTGCCGTGGCCGGTGTTCAGGTGGGTGTTCGAGTAGCGGCCGTCGTAGAAGAGGGTCTGCCACTGGCGCACCATGCCGAGCGACGAGTTGTTGATGATCGCGACCTTGATCGGGATGTCGTTCAGGGCGCAGGTGGCGAGCTCCTGGTTCGTCATCTGGAAGCAGCCGTCGCCGTCGATCGCCCAGACGAGCCGGTCGGGCTCGGCGACCTTCGCACCCATCGCGGCCGGCACGGCGTAGCCCATGGTGCCCGCGCCGCCGGAGTTGAGCCACGCGTTGGGGCGCTCGTACCGGATGAACTGGGCCGCCCACATCTGGTGCTGGCCGACGCCGGAGGCGTAGATCGCCTCGGGGCCGCTGATGGCCCCGATCCGCTCGATCACGTATTGGGGCGAGAGCTGCCCGTCGGAGGTGGGGGCGTAGCCGAGCGGGAACTCCTCCTGCAGGCCGCGCAGGCGGGTCCACCAGTCGGCGTACCGGGTGCGAGGGGCCTCCCCCGCGACCTCGCGGAAGGCGGCCGCGAGCTCGGCGCAGACCTCCTTCGCGTCGCCGACGATCGGCACGTCCGCCAGCCGGATCTTGCCGATCTCGGCCGGGTCGATGTCGATGTGCACGATCTTCGCGTCCGGCGCGAACAGCGACGCCTTGCCGGTGACGCGGTCGTCGAAGCGCGCACCGATCGCGACGAGCAGGTCGGCCTCCTGCAGCGCGAGCACGGCGGGCACCGTGCCGTGCATGCCGGGCATGCCGAGGTTCGACGGATGCGAGTCGGGGAACGCCCCGCGCGCCATCAGCGTCGTGACGACCGGGGCGCCGGTCGTGTCGGCGAGCTCGAGCAGCTCCGCGGCGCCCTTCGCGCGCACGACGCCCCCGCCGACGTAGAGCACGGGGCGGCGCGCGGCGGCGAGCAGCTGCGCGGCGGCCTGCACCTGCTTGCCGTGCACCTTCGCGGCGGGACGATAGCCGGGCAGGTCGAGCTTGACGGGCCAGACGAAGGGCGCCTTCTCCTGCTGCGCGTCCTTCGTGATGTCGACGAGCACCGGGCCGGGACGGCCGGTGGAGGCGATGTGGTACGCCGAGGCGATCGCGGCGGGGATCTCCTCCGGCTTCGTCACGAGGAACGAGTGCTTCGTGATCGGCATCGTGATGCCGACGATGTCCGCCTCCTGGAACGCGTCCGTGCCCATCAGCGTCGAGAACACCTGGCCGGTGATCGCGAGCAGCGGCACCGAGTCCATGTAGGCGTCCGCGATCGCGGTGACGAGGTTCGTCGCGCCGGGGCCGGAGGTGGCGATGGCGACTCCGACCCGGCCGGAGGCGGCCGCGTAGCCCTCGGCCGCGTGACCGGCGCCCTGCTCGTGCCGCACGAGGATGTGGCGGATCCTCTCCGCGTCGAGCAGCGGGTCGTAGACCGGCAGGATCGCGCCGCCCGGCAGCCCGAAGACGTCGGTGACGCCGAGCAGCTCGAGGGTGCGGACCACCGCCTCGGCCCCCGTGAGGACCTCGGGCTCTGGCGCGCGGGTGACGTGCTCGCCGGCCGGCTTCGGCCGCACGGCGGAGGGCAGCGGTGTGGAGATCGGTGTCGACATGACCTGTTCCCGGGAAGGAGGAGGAGAACGGAGGGGATCAGCCCGTCACGGCGCCGACGGCGGCCGAGCGCACGAGCTTCGAGTACTTCGCGAGCACGCCACGGGTGTACCGGGGAGGCAGCGGCTCCCAGCCGGCTCGGCGGGACTCCAGCTCCGACTCGTCGACGAGTACGTCGAGCGTGCGGCTCGCGATGTCGACCCGTATCGGGTCGCCGTCGCGCAGGAAGGCGATCGGACCTGCGTCCACCGCCTCCGGTGCGATGTGGCCGATGCACAGGCCGGTTGTGCCGCCTGAGAATCTGCCGTCCGTCAACAGTAGTACGTCGCGTCCGAGGCCCGCCCCCTTGATGGCCGCGGTGATGGCGAGCATCTCGCGCATGCCGGGGCCGCCCTTCGGGCCCTCGTACCGGATGACGACCACGTCGCCGGCGCTGATCTCGCCGTTCGTGAGGGCGTCCATCGCCGCGCGCTCGCGCTCGAAGACGCGGGCCGGGCCCTCGAAGACCGCCGCGTCGAAGCCGGCCGTCTTCACGACGGCGCCCTCGGGCGCGAGCGAGCCGGTGAGGATCGTGAGGCCGCCGGAGGCGTGGATCGGGTCGTCGAGCGTGCGCAGCACCGTGCCGTCGAGCGGCGCGATGTCCATCTCCGCCAGGTTCTCGGCGACGGTCCTGCCGGTCACCGTGAGCGCGTCGCCGTGGAGCAGCCCGGCGTCGAGCAGCGCCTTCATCACGACCGGGACGCCGCCGACCCGGTCGACGTCGTTCATGACGAACCGTCCGAAGGGCTTCAGGTCGCCGATGTGCGGCACCTTCGCGCCGATCCGGTTGAAGTCGTCGAGGGTGAGCTCGACCTCCGCCTCGTGCGCGATAGCGAGCAGGTGGAGCACCGCGTTCGTGGAGCCGCCGAACGCCATCACGATGGCGATGGCGTTCTCGAACGCCTTCTTCGTCATGATGTCGCGCGTCGTGATGCCGCGCTTCAGCAGCTCGACGACCGCCTCGCCCGATCGGCGGGCGTAGTAGTCGCGGCGGCGGTCGGCCGAGGGCGGGGCCGCGGAGCCGGGCAGCGCCATGCCGAGCGCCTCCGCGACGGACGCCATCGTGTTCGCCGTGTAC
>JBQCCU010000449.1:0-8373 GCA_051961935.1 Amnibacterium sp.
AAGGCCGGCATCGTCGAGGTGGCGGAGGCGCTGCCGGAGAACGCGGGGGAGCCCCTCGTGCGCCGCGTGCGGGCGGACGTGTGGAGCCGGCCCATCGCGGGCGCGGAGCACGTGCCGGCCGGTGCGGCGTTCGCCGCGCACAGCCTCGGGTTCCTGAAGGACCCGCTCGAGCAGATCCCGGTCTACGACTCGGGCCCCTGGACGCGCCTCAGCACCGAGCGCGGCCACGTGCTCGTGAAGCGCCGCGCCTGGAGCCTCCAGGGCAGCTGAGCCCCTGGCATCCCTCGCTCTGGGGCTGACGCCCCCGTCGCCCGCTTCCTAGCCTGAGCGGGTGACCGACCAGCGCACCGTGGCGACGCCCGCCGCCGCGCTCCCGATCGCGCCGGGCACCGGATCCCGGCTGCTCGCGGTCGCGCTGCTCGTGGTCGCCGCCGTCGGCATCGGCCGCGTGCTGCTGAAGCTCGGCGGCATCGTCGTGCTCGGGGGCATCGTGCTCGCCACCGTGGGCGCGCTGGCCGGGGGGATCCTCCTGCTGCACGCGATGGTCGGGCACTGACCGCGCGTCAGTCCTCGAACGTGTTCACCATCGCGAACGCCGCACGCTCGAGGTAGGCCCACAGCTCCGCCTCGTAGAGCGGCGGCAGCTCGATCGCGTCGACCGCGGCGCGCATGTGCGTGAGCCACCGGTCCCGCTGCGCGGGGTTCACCTTGAACGGCAGATGGCGCATCCGCAGCCGGGGATGTCCCCGCTGCTCGCTGTACGTGGTCGGGCCGCCCCAGTACTGCTCGAGGAAGCCCGTCAGCCGCTGGATCGCGCCCTCGAGGTCCGGCTCGGGGTAGAGCGCGAGCAGCTCCGGGTCCGACGCGACGCCGGCGTAGAAGGTGCGCACCAGCCGCTCGAAGGTCGGGCGGCCGCCGACGGCCGCCCAGAAGGAGCCGTCCGCGGCGGGGGGAGGAGTCTCAGCGCCCATCGGCGCCGTCCGTCGGGGCGCCGGGACCGGTGGCGCCCGGCCGACCGGATGCGCCGGTGGCGCCACGCGCACCCGTCCGCGGCCGCGTGGCCGGCTCGACGGGGGTCGCCGGGGCCGGCTCCTCGGCCCTCGGGGTCCGGGACCGCGGCGCCCGCCGAGCGATCGGCCCGGTGCGGGGCGGCCGCACGCCGCGCAGGGCCCAGGCGAGCGCGAACTTCTCGAGCGGCGCGCTCGTGATCGCGGCCGGCTGCACGCCGGCCGCCTCGAGCGCCTCCCGCAGGTGCACGCGGAGCGACCAGGCCACGTCGTCACGCGTGTTCACGCGCGTGCGCGCTACGAGCCGCAGCACGACGCCGTCGGGGGTGACCGACTCGAGGCCCCACAGCTCCGGCTTCTCCGCGATGTACGGGGCCCACTCCGGGGCGCTCAGCACCTGGGTCGCGGTCGCGAGCATCCGCTGCTGCACGGCCTCCATGTCCACGTCCTTCGGCACGGTCACGTCGACGACCGCCCGCGACCAGCCCTGCGACAGGTTCCCGACCCGCGTGAGCTCGCCGTTGCGCACGTACCAGAGCACGCCGTTCGCGTCCCGGATCTGCGTGACCCGGATGCCGACCGCCTCCACGACCCCGCTCGCGAGGTCCGTGTTCACGACGTCGCCGACGCCCAGCTGGTCGTCCGCGACCATGAACAGGCCGGTGAGCACGTCCTTCACGATGTTCTGCGCCCCGAAGCCGAGACCGGCACCCAACGCCGCCGTGATCAGGGAGAACGCTCCCGTGATGCCGGGGTTCACGAGCGTCACGATGTAGAGCAGCGCGATGATCGCCACCACGGCGGACACCACGTTGTTCAGCACCGAGCCGAGGGTGCGGGTGCGGGCGACCACCCGCGCCGCGGCGACCGGCGACGCGAGCAGCGCCTGCGTGCTGTCCGCCCGCTGGCGCCGCTTCACGCCCGAGACGATCCGCTCCACGAACATCCGCACGATGTAGTGCGCGATGGCACGGACGAGCAGCGCGACGACCACGACGATCACGATCTGGATCACGGTCCAGAGCGCCTGGCCCCAGACCGAGGCCCAGAAGCGGTCCCAGTCGGACTTGACCGTCGTCGCGGCGGTGGCCTGCAGCAGGCCGGTCAGGAGGGCGTCAGTCACGGGCATCCCGCGCCTGCGCCGCGAGCGCCCGCTGCACCCCGGCCATGTTCTCGACGATCACGCGACGCAGCGCCGTCGACTCCGGGTGCGCGTCCAGCCACTGCTGCGCGGCGGACACGAGCCGGCGGTCGGCGAGCGGTGCCGGGAACAGCCCCCGCGCGAGCGCCTCCGCGATCGCGTAGCTGCGGTCCTCCCAGAGCCCGTCGATGACCCGGAAGTACTCCTCGACGTACGGCTCGAGCAGCGAGAGGTCGGCCGCGCGGCGGAAGCCGAGGCAGGTGGCCCGCACCGTCGCGTTCGGCAGCGCGGCGGAGTCGACGACCGACGACCAGGCGGCGCGCTTGCCCTCGGCCGTCGGGACGGTGGCGCGGGCGTGCGCGGCGGACTCGCGGCCGGTCGCGGTGTCGTCCGCGGCGAGGGTGGCGGTGATCTCCGCCTCGCCCGCCTTGCCACCCGCGACGAGCGCGATGAGCAGCTCCCAGCGGAGGTCGGTGTCCACCGCGAGGCCCTCGATCGGCGTCGCGCCGGACAGCAGCCCGTGCACCGCCTGCAGCTGCTCCTCGGTGCGCGCGAGCGCGGCGAGGTTCTTCGCGAACTGGAACTGCGCGTCCGAGCCCGGCTCCGCCTGCCGCAGCAGCGCGAGCACGCCGTCGCCGAGCGCGACGAGCGTCTCCTCCCGGATGGCCGGGTCGACGTAGCTCGCGGCGGCCAGCGCCGCCTGCTGCAGCACGGTGCGGAGCGTGGTCGACTCCGTCTCGCTGCCGATGTTGTTCAGCACGAGGCGCACGAAGTCGCGGGGCCGCGACTCGGCGTCGCGCGTCGCGTCCCACACCGAGCCCCACACGAGCGACCGCGCGAGCGGCGACTCGATCGTCGCGAGGTGCGCGATCGCGGTCTCGAGGCTTTCCTCATCCATGCGGATCTTCGCGTAGGCGAGGTCGTCGTCGTTCAGGAGCACGAGCGCCGGGCGCCGCTTGCCGACGACCTCCGGCACGTCGGTCAGCTCGCCGGCCACGTCGAGCTCGAACCGCTCGGTGCGCACCAGCTTCTCGTCCACCAGCTCGTAGAAGCCGATCGCGAGCCGGTGCGGGCGGATGGTCGGCTGCGCCTCCGTGGCGGTCTGCCGGATGCCGAAGGCGGTGATCCAGCCGTCCGCGTCGGTGTCGATCTCGGGCGTCAGCGTGTTCACGCCCGCCGTCTCGAGCCAGGACGCGCTCCACGAGGTGAGCTCGCGGCCGCTCGTGGCCTCGAGCTCCGCGAGGAGGTCCGCGAGCTCGGTGTTGCCGAAGGCGTGCTTGCGGAAGTAGCTGCCGACGCCCTCGAGGAACGGCTCGCGGCCCACCCAGGCCACGAGCTGCTTCAGCACGCTCGCGCCCTTCGCGTAGGTGATGCCGTCGAAGTTCACCTGCACGTCCTCGAGGTCGCGGATCTCCGCGACGATCGGATGCGTGGAAGGCAGCTGGTCCTGCGTGTAGCCCCAGCTCTTCTCCATGATGTTGAAGGTCGTCCAGGCCTCGGTCCACTCGGTGGCCTCGGCGGTCGCGAGCGTCGAGATGTACTCGGCGAACGACTCGTTCAGCCAGAGGTCGTTCCACCACTTCATCGTGACGAGGTCGCCGAACCACATGTGGGCGAGCTCGTGGAGGATCGTGACGACGCGGCGCTCCTTCACCGCGTCCGACACCATCGAGCGGAAGACGTAGGCCTCGACGAAGGTGACCGCGCCGGCGTTCTCCAACGCGCCGGCGTTGTACTCCGGCACGAACAGCTGGTCGTACTTGTCGAACGGGTACGGCACCCCGAAGATCCGCTCGAAGAAGGCGAAGCCCTTCTTCGTGATGTCGAAGACGTAGTCGGCGTCGAGGTGCTCGAAGAGCGAGGCGCGGGCGAAGGCGCCGAGCGGGATGGTGCGGCCGTCGGAGCTCGTGAGCTCGTCGCGGGCCACCTGGTACGGGCCGGCGATGAGCGCGGTGATGTAGGAGGAGATCCGCGGGGTCGGCTCGAAGCGCCATGTCGCGGTGTCGCCCTGCACCTCGGGCTCGGGCGTCGGCTGGTTCGAGACGACCTGCCAGCGCGCGGGCGCGGTGACCGTGAAGCGGAAGGTGGCCTTCAGGTCGGGCTGCTCGAAGACGGCGAACATGCGCCGCGAATCCGGCACCTCGAACTGCGAGTAGAGGTACACCTCCTCGTCGACCGGGTCGACGAAGCGGTGGAGGCCCTCGCCGGTGTTCGTGTACATCGCGTCGGCGACGATCGTGAGCTCGTTCTCCGCCTCGAGCCGCGGCAGCTGGATGCGCACGCCGTCGCTCACCTCGGCCGGGTCGAGCTCGCGGCCGTTCAGCGTCACCGCGTGCACGGTCCGCGTGATCGCGTCGATGAAGGTGGACGCGCCGGGCGTCCCCGTGAAGCGCACGGTGGTCGTCGAGCCGAAGATCTCGGGGCCACGCGTCAGGTCGAGCTCGACCTCGTAGGCGGACGGCTGCACGAGTCCGGCGCGCTCCTGCGCCTCGACGCGGGTGAGGTTCTCTCCGGGCATGTAGCGCTCCTGTTTCGAGGGGGACCTGGTCGGTACGGCCGACAACCCTACTGACGCGCACCCCGCTGCGATCCCCGGGCGGGGCGGTCGCCGGATGCTCTGAGGCGGTTCCGAGCGCCGTCCTAGACTCGCGACATGCGCGTCCACATCGGGACCGACCACGCGGGCCTCGACTTCTCCCGGCACCTGAAGGAGCACCTCGAGGCGGGTGGCCACGAGGTCGTCGACCACGGGCCGAGCGGGTACGACCCGCTGGACGACTACCCCTCCTTCTGCATCAACGCGGCGCTCGGTGTCGTCGACGACCAGGCGAAGGGCGTCCAGACGCTCGGCGTGGTCTTCGGGGGGTCCGGCAACGGTGAGCAGATCGCGGCGAACAAGGTGCAGGGCATCCGCGCCGCCCTCATCTGGAACGAGTCGACCGCGCTGCTCGCCCGGCAGCACAACGACGCGAACGTCTGCGCGATCGGCGCCCGGCAGCACACGCTCGAGGAGGCGATGCACCTCATCGACCTGTTCCTCGCCGAGCCGTTCTCCGAGGAGGAGCGGCACGCGCGGCGGATCGCGCAGCTCGCCGAGTACGAGCGGACGGGGGACATCGAGGGCCATCCCGTGGACGACCCGGGGCACGCCCGTGCCTGAAGGGCACTCGATCCACCGGATCGCGATGCAGTTCCGGCGCAACTTCGTCGGCGACCGCGTCACCGCGACGAGCCCGCAGGGGCGCTTCGCCGCGGGTGCCGCCGAGCTCGACGGGCGCGTGATGGTCGGCGCGAGCGCGATCGGCAAGCACCTGCTCGTCGAGTTCGAAGGCGACCGGGTGCTGCACGTGCACCTCGGTCTCTACGGCGCGTGGGACTTCGCGGGCGAGATCAGCGCGGACGCGACCCTCGCCTCCGCGAACGGCCGGATGGGGCAGACGAACCAGCGCGGCACCTTCGTGGACGAGGTGGCGGGGGATCGGTCGTTCCATCCGGATGCGCTGCCCGAGTCGAGCCTGGCCTCGATGGGCGCGCCGCGCCGCACCCGGCTGCGGATGGCGGAGCAGGAGAAGGGCGAGGACGTCGAGCTCGCGGACTTCCCGCCCGAGCCCATCGGGCAGGTGCGGCTCCGGCTGCTCACCGAGCGCGCCGTCGCCGACCTCCGCGGGCCGACCGCGTGCGAGGTGTTCGACCCGGAGCAGGTCGCGAAGCTCGTCGCGAAGCTCGGTCCCGACCCGATGCACGACTCCGGCAAGGCCGCCGAGGACCGCTTCGTGGCCGCGGTGCGCAAGTCGGCCACCCCCATCGGGCTGCAGCTCATGGACCAGAGCGTCGTGGCCGGCATCGGCAACGTGTACCGGGCCGAGCTGCTGTTCCGGGCGCGCCTGAACCCGCACACCCCGGGCAAGGACATCTCGGCGCCGGCGCTGCGGAAGCTGTGGCGCGACTGGGCGCACCTGCTCGAGATCGGGGTGCGCACCGGGCAGATGATGACCCGCGACGACCTCGACACCGAGGAGGCGTACCGGCGCGCGCTCGCCAGCCGCGACGAGCGCCATTACGTCTACAAGCGCACCGGGGAGCGGAGCCCTCGGGGCCGCGGGCAGGTCGTCATGGAGGAGATGGGCGGCCGCAACCTCTACTGGGCACCGGGCTGGCAGACGCTGCCGAAGCCGAAGCCCGCGGCGGGCTGAGATGCGGCAGAACCCGAGCTTCTCGCTCGCCGATCCGGCCGCGATCAAGCAGCTGATCCGCGACAACCCGTGGGCGACGGTCGTGTCGGCCACGAGCGAGGGGCTCGTCGCGTCGCACTACCCGCTGCTCGTCGACGAGGACCGGGAGGAGCTCAGCATCCTCACCCACGTGGGACGCCCCGACGACCTCGTGCACGAGCTCGGGCAGCACGAGGTGCTCGTCGTCGTCCAGGGCCCGCACGGCTACATCTCGCCGTCCTGGTACGACGCGGACCCGGCGGTCCCGACCTGGAACTTCGTCGCCGCGCACCTGCGCGGCGTGCCGGAGATCCTGTCGCCGGAGGAGAACTTCGCCGTGCTCGGGCGGCTCGTCGACCACTTCGAGGACCGCGTGCCCGACCCGCGCCGGATGCTCGCCGATCCGGCGGACGCCGCGTTCGCGCAACGGCTGCAGGCCGGCACGGTCGGGATGCGGCTCACGCCCACCTCCGTGACCGCGAAGGCGAAGCTGAGCCAGAACAAGCCCGTGCACGTCGTCGACTCGGTGATCGCGCAGCTCGAGGGCGACGGCCCCTACGCCCAGCCGGCGCTCGCCGCGCTGATGCGGGAGGCGCGGGCGCGGCGTGCCTGACCTCCTCCTGCGGCGCTGCCTCGTGGGGAGCGCCCCCGTCGACGTGCGCCTCCGGGGCGGCCGCATCGCCGCGATCGCGCCCGCCCTCGAGGCGGGTGGCGCCGAGGTGGTGGACGCGGACGGCCGCCGGCTGCTCCGCGGGCTCTGGGACGAGCACGTGCATGTCACGCAGGCCGCGCTCGCGAGCACCTGGCTGCCGCTCGGCGGCGCCGCATCCGCCGTGGAGGCGGCCGCGCTCGTGCGCGCGACCGCCCGGGGCCTCCCCGCGGGACGTCCGCTCGTCGGTTTGGGCTTCCGCGACGGCGTCTGGCCCGACCCGCCCACCCGGGCGCTGCTCGATGCGGCGGCGGGGGAGCGGCCGGTCGTGCTGCAGAGCCACGACATCCACGCCGTCTGGCTGAACACGGCGGCGGGGGAGCGGTTCGGGGTGGCGCTCGATCCCTCGGGGCTCCTCCGCGAGGACGCGGCGTTCGCGGTCTCGCGCATGGTCCGGCAGCTCGGTGAGGCCGATGCGGATGCGGCCGTCGCGGCGCTCGCCGATCGGGCGGCGCGCGCGGGCCTCGTCGGGGTCGTCGACTTAGAGATGGCGTGGAACCCGGGTACCTGGGCCCGGCGTGCGGCGGCCGGCTTCGACCGGCTGCGGATCGAGGCGGCCGTCTACCCGGCGGACCTCGAGCGCGCCGCCGCGGAGGGGCTCCGCACGGGCGACGCGATCGGCGACTCCGGCGTCGTGACCGTCGGCCCGCTCAAGGCGCTCGCCGACGGCGCGCTGAACACGCGCACGGCCTACTGCACCGATCCGTATCCCGACGGCGGCCACGGCCTGCTCACCATCCCGGGGGACCGGCTCCGCGAGCTCCTCCGCCGCGCGACGGCCGTCGGGCTGACCCCGGCGATCCACGCCATCGGCGACGCGGCGGTCACCGAGGTGCTCGACGCCTTCGAGGCCACCCGGGCGTCGGGACGGATCGAGCACGCGCAGCTCGTCGCGGCCGCCGACCTTCCGCGCTTCGCCCGCCTGGGGGTGACGGCGAGCGTGCAGCCGGCGCACCTGCTCGACGACCGCGACGTCGCCGAGCAGCACTGGGCCGGGCGCACGGACCGCATCTACCCCTTCCGGGCGCTGCTCGACGCCGGGGCGACGCTCGCCTTCGGCTCCGACGCGCCCGTCGCGCCGGTCGATCCGTGGTTCGCGATCCGCGGGGCGGCGGAGCGCACGGACGTCGGGCAGCCGCCGTGGCATCCGGAGCAGCGGATCACGATCGACGAGGCGCTCGCCGACGGGGCGCTGAACACCCGGACGGCCTACTGCACGGATCCGTACCCCGACGGCGGGCACGGGCTGCTCACCATCCCGGGGGACCGCCTCCGCGCGCTGCTCGGCCGCGCGACGGGCGCCGG
>JBQCCU010000450.1:0-2342 GCA_051961935.1 Amnibacterium sp.
GGGCCGCCTGGTGCCAGCAGGCTATGGCAGCCCGCCGGGGGGAACCAGGGCACCGGCACCGGCGGACGCCCCCCAATCCGGGGGGCCGCCCCGCGCGGACCTGCCGCGTTCCGCCCTCATCCGCACTCTCGTGGGCGGCACGCGCCACGGGCGCGCCGGGTCAGGCGGTGACGACCTGCGCGGTGCCGACCGGGGCGTCGGGGCCCATCTCGTCGGCGATGCGGTTCGCCTCGGCGATCAGCGTCTCCACGATCTCCGCCTCCGGCACGGTCTTGATGACCTTCCCCTTGACGAAGATCTGGCCCTTGCCGTGGCCGGAGGCGACGCCGAGGTCGGCCTCGCGCGCCTCGCCCGGGCCGTTCACGACGCAGCCCATCACGGCGACGCGGAGCGGGACGCTCATCCCCTGCAGGCCCTCCGTGACGCTGTTCGCGAGGGAGTACACGTCGACCTGGGCGCGGCCGCAGGACGGGCAGGAGACGATCTCGAGCTTCCGCTCGCGGAGGTTCAGCGACTGCAGGATCTGCAGCCCGACCTTGACCTCCTCGACCGGCGGCGCGGAGAGCGAGACGCGGATCGTGTCGCCGATGCCCTCGCCGAGCAGGATGCCGAACGCGGTCGCGCTCTTGATGGTGCCCTGGAAGGCGGGCCCGGCCTCGGTCACGCCGAGGTGCAGGGGCCAGTCGCCCCGCTCGGCGAGGAGGCGGTAGGCCTTCACCATCACGACCGGGTCGTTGTGCTTCACCGAGATCTTGAAGTCGTGGAAGTCGTGCTCCTCGAACAGGCTCGCCTCCCACACGGCGCTCTCCACGAGCGCCTCCGGCGTGGCCTTGCCGTACTTCTCGAGCAGGCGCGGATCGAGCGATCCGGCGTTCACGCCGATGCGGAGCGAGACGCCAGCGGCCTTCGCCCGCTCCGCGATCTGCTTCACCTGGTCGTCGAACTTGCGGATGTTGCCGGGGTTCACCCGGACGCCGGCGCAGCCCGCGTCGATCGCCGCGTACACGTAGTTCGGCTGGAAGTGGATGTCGGCGATGACCGGGATCTGGCTCTTCTTCGCGATGATCGGCAGCGCCTCCGCGTCGTCGCGCGAGGGCACCGCGACGCGGACGATGTCGCAGCCGGACGCGGTGAGCTCCGCGATCTGCTGCAGGGTCGCGTTGATGTCGGTCGTCGGCGTCGTCGTCATCGACTGCACGCTCACGGGGGCGTCGCCGCCGACCAGCACCTTGCCGACCCGGATCTGCCGCGACTTCCGCCGCGGCGCGAGCACCTCCGGCGTCTTCGGCATCCCCAGGTTCACAGCGGGCACGGCGGACCGTCCTTCCTTCTCGACGACCGAGGGTACGCGTCGATGGTGGACATCCAGGCGCGGTTCAGGCGCCGAGGGCACGCCGCGCGCGGTAGGCGGTCACGTTCGTGCGGTTGCCGCAGTTGCCCACGTCGCAGAACCGCTTGGAGCGGTTGCGGGAGAGGTCGACGAGGACCGCGGTGCAGTCGTCCGCCGCGCACTCCTTCAGGCGCCCGAGCTCGTCGGCGCGGACGAGGTCGGAGACCGCCATCGCGGTCTCGACGATGATCCGGTCACAGAGCGGCCGGTCCGGATCGACGGCGTGGAGGTGCCAGTCGTAGCCGTCGTGCTTGACGAGCCGCGGCAGCGCGTGCGCGCTCTCCAGCACGCGGTTGACGTGCTCGGCCGCCTCCTCGCGGGACTCGGTGAAGAAGCGCCGCAGCTCACCCCGGATCCCGCGGACGGCGGCGAGCTCCTCGTCGGTGCCGGCGAGGGTGCCGCTGTAGGCCTGGCGGGCGTAGAAGGCCGCGACGCTGGACACGTCCGCGAGCTCGTCCTCCCCCGAGTGCGAGGCGCCCGGCTCCGTGTTCACGAGCGCGGCGGCCGCCTGCAGCACGGACTCCGTGTCATCACCGAACACGATTTCACTCCTTACGCCGTCGGGGGTAGTGTCAGGAGTGTAGCGCCGGACGGTCGTGACATCGCCGGCCGGTGGTCGCTGGAGCACGGGGAGCGCACGTGGGACGCACGCGGTGGATGGTCGTGGCCGTGCTGTCGGCCCTCGCCTTCGGCATGTCGGGGACGTTCGTGAAGCCGGTGCTCGACGCCGGCTGGAGCGCCGGTGCCGGCAGCATCGTCCGCACCGGGGTAGGCACGCTGATCCTCGCCGTCCCGACCGTCCGGGGCCTCCGCGGCCGCTGGTCGCTCGTGCGCCGGCACTGGCTCGCCGTGCTGGCGTTCGGCGGCATCGGGATCGCCGGGACGCAGACCTCGTACTTCCTCGCGGTCTCCCGGATCCCGGTGAGCACCGCCCTGATGATCGAGTACCTCG
>JBQCCU010000451.1:0-2114 GCA_051961935.1 Amnibacterium sp.
GTCCTACCCGCGCCGCAGGGCGGACCTCGAGGAGCTGCGGAAGGACGCGGTCGGGCCGCGCAGCGCCGCCGTGCTCGGCTGGTCGGGGATGCGCGGCGTGGTCACCCTCGCGGCGGCGCAGTCGCTCCCCCACGACACCCCTTACTACCCGCAGCTCGTGCTCATCGCGTTCATCGTCGCCGTCGTCACCCTCGTCGTGCAGGGCGGCACCCTGCCACTCGTCATCCGGGCGCTCCGGGTGCGCGGGTCGGATGCGAGCGACGACCAGCGCGAGCTCGCGGCCCTGCTCGACGACCTCGGCTTCGCGGGCCTGACCACCCTCGACGCCGCGGTCAGCGAGCTCGACGGCGTCGACGAGATCGACCCCGCCGTGCTCGATCGGGCCCGCCAGTCGTCGTTCCTGCGGGCGGAGGCGGCCTGGGAGCGGTCCCGCGGGCCCGGGGTGCCGCTGCAGGAGACGCCGAACCGGCTCTACCGGCGCCTGCGGCTCGCGATCGTGCAGGCCGAGCGGGAGCGGCTGCTCGAGGTGCGGCGCAGCGGCGAGTACTCGTCGCGTGCGCTGCTGCAGGCGCAGGCGCTGCTCGACCTCGAGGAGTCGCGGCTGCAGCCGGTCCGCTGACCGGCGCATGCCTCCTCGCGGGTCAGTCGGGCAGCGCGATCCGCCGCTCGAGCGCCTCCGCGGTCTCGAGGATCGGCCCGACGGACTCCTCCGGCACCACGACGAGCTCGCGCACGTCGGGCTCGTCGTCGCTCTCGAGGGCGAGCAGCCGATGGCCGTGCTCCGCGAGCACGCGGTCGGCCTCGCGGACGGCCTCGCCGAGGTCGTCCGTGTCCGTGACGGTGCCGAGCTCCGGCTGCAGGCGGAACACGCGCGGCAGCTGCGCGAGGGCGTCGGACAGCTCCATGCCGGTGTCCTCCGCCTCGAGCGAGGCGAGCGCGCCGGCGTCGTCCAGGCCGCCGAGCAGGGCGTCCCACGGGTCGCCGTCCGGGTCCTCGAGCGCCTCCCGCACCGAGGAGCGGAGGAGGTCGTCGTCCTCGAGCAGGGTGCAGAGCCGGTCCCAGAGCGCCGCGGTGTCCATCCCGACCATTGTCCGCCAGGCGTCGGTCAGGACGCCCGCGGCGTGCGGATCCAGAAGCGGTCCTCCCGGCCGATCCCACCGGCCGACTCCCCGCCGTTCGCGAGGATCACCTTCCGTGAGGGCTCGTTCGCGGCGTCGCAGGTGACGAGGACGCGGTCGAGGCCGATCGCGGCGGCCTCGTGCAGGCCGGCGGCGAGCATCCGGGTGGCGTGGCCCTGCCGGCGCCAGGGCAGCACGACGTGGTAGCCGATGTGGCCGCCGATCTCCGCCAGGTCGTGGGTGAGGCGATGCCGCAGCACCAGGGTGCCGAGGTAGTGCTCGCCGGACACCCACCAGAGGATCGTCGAGGGCACGCCCCAGCGCTCCCTGACCCCGCGGCGCGCGGCGGCGAAGGCGGCGAAGTCGCGGCTCGCGTCGGCGAGCCACGCCGCGTCGGTGCCCTGGTGGACGCAGTCGGCCTGCTCACCGGTGAGGTACGAGACGCGGACGCGGTCCGTCGGCGGCTCGAGGTGCGGCGGCTCGGGCAGCTCGATCATGTCCTCCGGACCCTAACGGGGCACCGCTGTGCCGCCGCGGAGGGTGAGATGCAGCTCCTCGACCACGGCGCCCACGCCGGCGGCGAAGCCGGAGTCGCGGCCGTCCTCCACGAAACCGGCGCGCGCCAGCACCCGTCGGGACGCGGTGTTGGCTGCCGCGACGCGGGCGGTCAGGGGCCGCTCCGGCTCGGCCGCGAGCAGCAGTGCGAGCGCGCGGCCGGCGATGCCACGCCCCCAGAGTGCGCGATCGATCCAGTACGTCACCTCCCGCTCCCCGTCGCCGGGGTACGTCGCGGCGGTGCCGGCGAACCGGCCGTCCACGACGACCGCGGAGGAGTGGTTCGCAGGATCCGACCGGATGCGCGTGAAGTGCGCCGCGACCGCCACGCGGTCCGACGGATCCGCCGCCGTGAAGGCGGCCATCCGCACGGCTTCCGGATCGCGCATCATGCCGAAGAGGGGCTCCTCGTCCTCGCCGGCGAGCGGCCTCAGCACCACG
>JBQCCU010000452.1:0-4889 GCA_051961935.1 Amnibacterium sp.
CGATCGGGCTCAGCCTGCTCGCCACCGGCTGCTCCAGCGGCGGCTGGGGCGGGTCGAACCAGACGAAGGGCGTGACGATCACCGTCGCTTGGGCGAACCCGGCCCCTCCGGCGGCCGCGCTCGCCGAGTTCACGAAGAGCACGGGCATCCACGTGAAGTGGTCCAACATCGACTGGGACAGCCTGCAGACCAAGATCGCCGCCGCGGCGACGTCGCACACCTACTTCGCCGACGCCACCGACGTCGACTGGTCGCGGGTCGGCCAGCTGGGCCGCCTCGGCTGGTTCTACCCGATGTCGAAGTACCTGGACGTCAAGTCCATGCAGTCCGACATGCCCCAGATGTCGTCGTTCCAGGCGAACGGCACCGTCTACGGCATCCCCTTCGACTCGTCCTACATGGTCACCACGGTGAACAAGGCCCAGTTCGCCAAGGCCGGCATCACCACCATGCCGACCACCATGGATCAGTACACCGCGGACCTGAAGCAGGTGAAGGCGAAGGGCGTCGTCGCGACGCCGCTCAACATCCCGTTCGCCGCGGCCGAGGGCCTCTCCACCTACTGGTACGAGACGACGAACGCGATGGGCGGCACCGTCCTCGACGCGAAGGGCAAGCCGCAGTTCACCGACCCGAGCTCCGGCGGCTACAAGGCGGCCCAGTGGATGGTCGACGCCATCAAGTCGGGCCTCGTCCCAGCGGGCAACATCAACGTCACCGACTCGCAGGGCATGCAGAACCTGATGGCCAAGGGGATCGTGTCGAGCACGTTCTCGGACTACTCCGGCAACGTGGGCAGCCTCTACGACGTGCCCGCCTCGTCGAGCGTCACGGGCCAGGTCGTGTACATCCCGACGCCCGGGGTGAGCGGCCCGGCCGCGAACCTCGGCAACCCGGACGGCATCGGCATCCCGAAGACCGCGAAGTACCCGGCGGCGGCCGCGAAGTTCATCGAGTGGATCACGTCCGCGAAGAACCAGGCCGCCTGGGCGGGCGCCGACGGCCCCTCCAAGGTGATGCAGGGCTACCCGACGCCCTCGCGCCTGTCGGCGATGAAGACGCTGACCGCGGGCGGGAAGCTCGCTCAGGGCACCGAGCTCACCACCCTCCTGCAGGGCGCGAAGCCGGTGTTCGCCTCGGGCGCGCCCACCTGGTACCCGCAGTTCTCCCGGTCCGTGAGCACCAACCTGCACGCCGCCGCGGTGGGCACGATGAGCGTGTCGCAGGCCATCAAGGCGATCGCCGCGACGGCGAACTCGCTGTCGAGCGGCTCGTGAGCCGGATCGAGCACACCGCAGGGGGGCCGCGATGAGCACCGACGTCCAGACGTCGAGCGTCGCGCGGCCCACCCGCCGCCCTTCCGGCCCGGGCTCCCGCCCGGGCCGGAAGGCGCGCTTCGACTGGCTCCCCTACGGGCTGGTCGCGCCGCTCGCGGTCTTCATCATCGGGCTGGCGCTGTTCCCCGCCGCGGTCACGCTGGTGGAGGCGTTCTTCAAGGTCCAGCCGCTGAACCCGCCGGACAGCTTCATCGGGCTCGGCAACTTCGTGCGGATGTTCCAGGACGACACGATCGTCTCGAGCATGGTGAACACCGTCTGGTACGTCCTGATCGGCGTGGTGCTCTCGACGGTGCTCGGCATCCTCATGGCGGTCACCCTCCAGAAGCCGTTCCGGGGCCGCTCCGTGCTGATCGCCGTGCTGATCCTGCCCTGGGCGCTCCCCGGGGTGGTCGAGGGCATCGTGTGGTCGGGCATCTGGGACAGCAACACCGGCCTGCTGAACAGCGTGCTCACGTCGCTGCACCTCATCTCGCACTACCAGGTGTTCCTCGGCCAGAACCACCTGGTCACGGTCCTCGTGATCGAGCTGGTGCAGGTCTGGCAGATCACGCCGCTGTCGACCCTGCTCGTGCTCGCCGCGCTGCAGAACATCCCCGGCGAGCTCTACGAGGCCGCGGCGCTCGACGGCGCCTCCGGCTGGAAGGCGTTCTCCCGGATCACGCTGCCGCTCGCCCGGCCCGGCGTCGCGATCGCGATGGTGCAGGCCGTCATCGCGACCCTGAACGTGTTCGACCAGCCGTTCGTCCTGAACGGCGCCGCCTCGACCGGGGCGTCGGTGATGGAGCAGACCTACTTCGTCAGCTTCCAGAACCTCGACTTCGGCCAGGGGTACGCCCTGTCCCTGCTCATCACGGTCGTGACGATCGTCGTCTCGCTTGCGATCGTGCGGCTCGTCTACCGGAGTGTGGAGTTCTGATGCGCCGCATCTCGATCGCCCGACCGCTCGGGATCGCCTTCATCGTCGTCTGGACGCTGCTGCCGCTCTACTGGGTGCTCAACATGAGCCTGCAGAGCGATGCGCAGATCAGCGCGAAGCCGGCGAACTACCTCCCGCCGACCCCCTCGCTGTCGAACTACGCGACGCTGCTCGGCGGTGGGAGCGACATCTCCAGCTCGATCCGGCAGTCGACGGTGAACATCGTCATCGAGTGCGCGGGCGCGACGGTCATCACGGTGGTGCTCGCCACGCTGGCGGCTTACGCGTTCGCCCGCATGAAGTTCCGCGGCCGCACGCCGCTGTTCTACGCGGTGCTCGCGACCATGGCGCTCCCGGCGTACGCGACCCTGATCCCGCTGTACCAGATCATGAGCGCCCTCGGCCTCGTGAACACGTACACCGGCATCGTGCTCGTCTACGTCTCCGGGTTCCTGCCGCTGGCCACCTGGATCCTCTACAACTACATGTCGAGCCTGCCGATCTCGCTGGAGGAGGCCGGTCAGGTGGACGGCGCGAGCCGGATGAGCGTCCTCTGGCACATCGTCCTGCCGCTGGCCCGACCCGGCATCGTGTCCACGGCGATCATCACCTTCCTGTCCGCGTGGGCGCAGTTCCTGTTCCCGCTGGTCCTCTCGAGCGATCTGTCCACGCAGCCGCTCACGGTGGTGATCGCGGCCCTGCAGGGCCGGCACACGGTCCCCTACTCGCTGATGAGCGCCGCGGGTGTCGTGGCCGTCGCGGTTCCCGCGGCGATCGCGGTGGTGCTGAACCGCTACATCGTCAGCGGCCTGCTCACCGGCAACGTGAAGTGAGCCGCTCCCCCGTCGTCGTCCTGATCGGGGCGGGCAGCACCGTCTTCACGCCGGGCCTGCTGCACGACCTGGCGGCCTCGGCGCCGTTCGCGGACGCCGAGGTGCGCCTCGTCGACGTCGCGACCGAGGCGGCCGAGACGATGGCGGCGCTCGGGCGCCGCATCGCCGCCGAGGCCGGCTCCCGCATGCGGGTGGAGGCCGTCCCGGACCGCCGCGCGGCGCTCGCCGGCGCCAGGATCGTCGCCACGACGATCGCGGTCGGCTCGGCGGAGGCCTGGCACCGGGACCTCGAGATCCCGGCGGCGCACGGGGTGCTGCAGACGGTCGGCGACACCGCCGGCCCGGGCGGCGCGCTGCGGGCGCTGCGGCACGTCCCCGAGCTGCTCGCCATCGCCCGCGACGTGGCGGACGTCGCACCCGACGCGCTGCTCATCAACTACAGCAACCCGCTCACCGCCAACGTGCGCGCCATCACCAAGCACACCCCGGTGACCGCGATCGGCCTCTGCCACGGGACGATGCACACGCGGGCCGCGCTCGCGGCGGAGCTGGGCGTCGACCCGTCGGCCGTGACGGCGACCTTCGCGGGCCTGAACCACCTGTGCTGGCTGCTCGACCTCCGCACCCCCGACGAGGACCTCTATCCGCGCCTGCGGCGCCTCGTCGCGGAGCGCGCCGGCGGTGCAGACGCGCCCGCCCACCGGGGCGAGAGCCTCGCCGCGCCGGTGTCGGCGGACCTGCTGCGCACCTTCGGCCTCTACCCCGCGCCCGGTGACCGGCACGTCTCCGAGTTCTTCGGGGACTACCTCCACGCCGGTGCGGACGGCGACCTCGTGTGGGGGCTCCAGCCCGGGCTGGACGACACCCGCGAGTACATCGACGAGAAGGGCCGCCTGTGGGACTCCCTGCGGGCGCAGGCGAGCGGGCGGGAGCCGCTCGCGCCGACCCGGAACCAGGAGGCGGAGCGCCTCGTCGCCATCGCCGCCGCGGTGCTCTCGACCGGCTCCCGCGTCGAGCTCGCGGTCAACCTGCCGAACCGCGGCCTGATCCCGGGGCTGCCGGCCTCGGCGGTCGTCGAGGTGCCGGCCGTCGTCTCGGCGGCCGGCGTCTCCGGCGTCGCGGTCGGCGACCTCCCACCGGGGATCACCGCGCTGCTCACCGCACGGGCGCTGCAGCAGGACCTCCTCGTCGACGCGGCCGTCCGCGGCTCCCGGGAGCTCGCGCTGCAGGCCCTCACCCTCGACCCGCTCGTGCCCGACAGCGGCACGGCCGCGGCGATCCTCGACGACGCCGTGGCGGTGGATCCCGAGCGGCTGGGCCGCTTCGCCGCGGCCTGAGCCGCACGCCCGGACGCCACCCATGAAGAAAGGCTCCCCGATGTCCGACACCACGACGACGACGCTCGACGAGGCCGCCGCCCACGGCGGCGAGGCGACCGGCCGGGAGATCGCCCGCCAGCCCGACGTCTGGCGCGAGCTCGCGGCCCTGCTCGCGGGTCAGCGCGCCGAGCTCGACGCCTTCCTCGCGCCGCTGCTCGCGCGGCCCGACCTCCGCGTCGTGCTCACCGGCGCCGGCACGTCCGCCTTCGCGGGCGGGGTCGCCGCCGCGACGCTGACCCGCCATCGGGGGCGCCGGTTCGAGGCCGTCGCGACGACCGACATCGTGGCGAGCCCGCTCGCGGCGCTCGGCGAGGACGTGCCGACCCTCCTCGTGTCGTTCGCCCGATCCGGCAACAGCCCCGAGAGCGTGGCCGCGACCCGGCTCGCCGACGAGGTCCTGAGCGACGTGCACCACCTCGTG
>JBQCCU010000453.1:0-4280 GCA_051961935.1 Amnibacterium sp.
CGCCTTGACGAACTCCTCGATCAGGCCGACGGCGAAGTAGAGCAGCGCGGTCGGCTGCAGCTGCGACTCGAGCAGCGAGGCGCCGAGCACGCCGAGCACCCCGCTGATGAAGAAGGCGACGAGCAGGTGCGTGACGCTGAAGCTCCGGCTGATCCGCTCGGCCGCGAAGAGCACCACGGCGAACGGCACGAGGAAGCTCCCGATCAGGATGAGCGTCGGCACGAGGTTCGCGTTCAGCGTGACGATCGTGACGACGATGCTGAGGCCCCACAGCAGCAGCCCGACGAGCAGGGCCTTCCACCACCAGCCGTGCCGGTGCGTGACCTCGGGGGCGTCCTGGAAGCCGGGGCGCGGCGCGGGCTCGAAGCTTGTCACAAGCCAATCATCTTCTGCGCGGCGGGAGGCGGGTCCGGTCTGAGGGAACTTGCAGGGCGGGAACGGAGCGGATGCCCAGTCGGCGCTCAGGCAGGAGCGCCTCGGACGCGGGCCGTCAGGTACAGGCGGTGGGCGGTGATCACGATCGCGAGCCAGAGAGCCCCCAGCAGCCAGCCCGCCAGCACGTCCGTGAACCAGTGGGCTCCGAGCAGGATCCTCGTGAGCCCGACGAGGAGCGGGATCCCCACGGCGACGACCACCGCGACGACCCGTGCGGCGACGGTGCGACGCCGCAGCAGGATCAGGTAGGCGACGACGCCGACCACCACGGTCGCGTTGAGCGTGTGGCCGCTCGGGAACGAAGGGGAGTACTCGAAGGGCGGGATCGCGTCGGCGAGCGGCGGCCGGTGCCGGTCGATGATGTCCTTGCCCGCGATCGTCATCGCGAGCGAACCGAGGCCCGCTGCGACGACCAGGATCGCCGGCGTCCAGGCCCGGCGCCGCAGGCTTAGCACGGCGATCGCTACGTGGGCGAGGATCGGCAGGCCGATCGGGCCGAAGCCGTACGCGACCGCGCCGGCGACCCCGTCGGTGACCGGCGAGCGGAGGCTCGCGGCGGCGTGCAGCAGGGGCACGTCGAGGCCGGCCACGCCGTCGCGCTCCGTGACCGCGTCGTAGACGCGGGCGGCGAGGAAGGCGAGCAGGAAGATCGCCACCACACCGACCGCGAGGATGAGCGCGAGGGCCCGGTGGGCGCCCACGCGCTGGGCGACGCGGAGCGCCGTGCCGGCGGCCGCGCGCCCCGGCCGGGTGGGCCAGGCGACGAGCCGGCGCCCGCCCACGGCCGTGTCGTGGCGCAGCTCGCCGCTGACGCCGCCGTCGCCGGCGGGCGGCGTCAGAGGATCGGTCACGACGCGATCCTGCCGCAGCCGCCCGAGGGAGCCCTGGGGCGCTCAGCGCTGGACCGGCACCTCCGCCACGAGCACGACCGCGTGCTCGTCGCTGCGCAGATCGACGCGGCGGAACACGCTGCGCAGCACCGGCATGAGCGGCCCGAGGGTCGACCGGGACGGCCGCGACCGCACGGGCACGGTGAGCTCGAGGACGGCCTCGAGGTCCTGCCCCACCACGACCGCGGTCCCGGGCCGCTCGGGGTCGAGCACCGGCACGGCGCCGACCAGGCTGCGGATGGCGGTCCGCTGGTCCGGGTCCATCCGCTCGACGTAGCCCTGGCGGTCCGTCACCACGAAGCCGGCCTCCGACAGCCAGTCCCGGCGCAGCTCGGCGAGCAGCGCCGTGCGCAGGCCGGTGGCGAGGGCTCTGGCGCGGCGGCCGTGCGGCTCGGTGAGGACGCCGCCGGCGACGATCTCGTTCAGCAGCGGCACCACCTCCGCCTCGAGCCGCGCGATCGTCTCCTGCTGGACGGAGAGCCGCACCATGTCGGCGACCGTGGGGATGCCCGTCCTCGGCCCCGGGTCGCGGGTGAGCCGCCGGAGCGCGGAGCGGGCGTAGGCGGCGGATCCGCACGCGGCCGCGAGGATCGAGGTGCCGGCCACTGACGCCCGGGTGAGGGGTGCGACCTCCACGGTGACGAACGGCGACACCACGGCGGCCGTCACGCCGACCACCAGCACCGCGACGAGGCCACCGGCCAGCACCTCGCCGGCCGGCCGCATCCCGGCGACGACGAACAGGAAGATCGGCACGGTGACGAGGCCCCAGTCGTCGTGGACGAGGTCGTTCGCCCCGAGCTGCGCCAGCTCGTCGAGCACGAAGGCGAGCAGGGAGACGCCGAGCACGAGCACGTGGCTGCGCAGCCGGAACGGTGCGCGGAAGGGGCTCGCCGTGAGGGTGGCGACCACCGCGGTGAGGACCACGAGCAGGATCGCGCCGATCTCCAGCGGCCAGCTCGCCACCTGGCTGGCGCTCACCGCCGTCATCCCGACGGCGGCGAGGACGGCGAGGCAGCCGCCGCCGAGCGCGAAGAGCCGGCTCGACTCGGCCGCGTCGAGCGGGTCCTGCTGCTGGAGCGTCGCCTCGAGCCGCATCAGGCGCCCGTTCCGACGAGGCCGGCGGGGGCGGCGCGGGGCACGGTGAGGAGCAGGGTGGGGCCCACCGCGGTCCGGGCTAAGACCCGCACCGCGCCGCCGGCGTCCTCGATGCGGGCCCGTATCGATCCGGCCAGCCCCATCCGGTCGGCGGCGACGTCGGCCACCTCGAACCCGGCGCCGCCGTCCGTGATCATGACCGACACGTCGTCGGTCTCGGGCAGCACGGTGACCTCGGCCGCGTCGGTGCCGGCGTGCCGCAGGATGTTCACGAGGCACTGGTCCACGGCGCCGCCGAGCGCACGGTGCACGTCGGGGGCGAGGTCGCCGAGCGCCCCCGCGTCCCCGTCGACGTGCACCGCCAGCCCGGCCGCCGCGGCGCGTGCGACCGCCGCCACCACGGGTCCGGAGGCCCTGGCCGCATCGCCCGGCGCCGCCGCCGACTCCCAGTCCCCCGACGCGAGCAGCTCGAGGGTGGCGGAGAGCCGTGCGGCGAGCGTCGGCGACACGGCGCCGGGCTCGCTGGTGGCGAGCACGGCCAGGTCGTTCAGCACGGTGTCGTGCACGACGCGGGCGGCGCGCGAGCGGGCGAGGGCGCGGGTGTGGAGCAGCGCGTCCTCGTCCGCGGCCCGGGCGAAGGCCCGCCTCGGCGCCTCCGCGCGGTAGCGGGAGACGGCGAAGCCGATGCTCGCGAGCACCACGATGCCGAGCGCGCCGAGCTCGGCGCCGTCGAAGGCCCACGCGTAGTCGAACCGGGGTCCCAGCACGGCGCACACGGCCTCGGACGTGACGACGACGGCGATCGCGAAGGTCGCGGGCGCCCAGCGGCGGCCGGCGTTGACGCAGTAGGCGATCAGCGCGGTCTTGAACAGCGAGAGGCCGAACGAGGCGGTCGTGCGGTCCACGGGGCTCGTGGGGTGCAGGGTCGCGAGGTAGAAGGCGAAGCCCGCCTCCATGACGAGGAAGGCGCCGAGCGCCACGATGCGGCGGGTGCGACGGGGGATGCGGAGACCGAGCGCGAGCCCGGCCGCGGCCGCGACCGCGGTGCCGATCGCCGGGGTGACGACCCCGCCGAGGCCGTTCTGCGGCAGCAGCGCCTGCGCCTCGGCGACCGTCGCCATCACGAGCGTGACGGTCGCGTACCAGAGGGCGCCGCTGCGCAGCCCCGCCGCGAGGGCGCGCGCGTATCGGTCGGGCCCCGGCTGCATGGCCGGGATGCTACGGGGACGCGTCCCGCCGGGGGAGCGGCGCTCCCTGACGGCGGGTATCGAGGCGGTAACGCCGCGTCTGCTCAGCCGACCGCCTGCGCGAAGCCGAGGGTGGCGTCCGCGAGGTGCTGCAGGGGAGCCGGGATGGGCCGGCCCTTCGCCACCATCGACTGGGCCCAGAGGCGACCGGCGCGGTACGACGACCGGACGAGGGGCCCGGCGAGCACCCCGAGGAACCCGATCTCCTCGGCCGCCGTCTTGAAGTCGACGAACTCCGCGGGGGTCACCCAGCGGGCCACCGGCAGGTGCCGCGGCGTGGGCCGGAGGTACTGGGTGAGCGTGATGATGTCGCAGCCCGCGTCGTGGAGGTGCTCGAGCGCCTCCAGCACCTCGTGCGGCTCCTCCCCCATCCCGAGGATGAGGTTCGACTTCGTCACGAGCCCGGCGTCGCGCGCCCGGCTGATCACGCCGAGCGAGCGCTCGTAGCGGAAGGCCGGGCGGATGCGCTTGAAGATCCGCGGGACGGTCTCGACGTTATGGGCGAAGACCTCGGGCCGGGACGAGAACACCTCGGCGAGCAGAGCCGGGTCGCCGGAGAAGTCCGTGGCGAGGATCTCCACGCCGGTGCCCGGGTTCTGCCGGTGGATCT
>JBQCCU010000454.1:0-2866 GCA_051961935.1 Amnibacterium sp.
TTGACGAGCACAACGGTTGAATACGTCGGAGGATCATGGACGCCCTGCCGCTCTGGTTGCTGCTCGTCATCTTCGTGGTCGCGGCGGCGGTCGTCTGGATCTCCGGCGTGCAGCTGAGCCGGCAGACCGACGTGCTCTCCACCCGGCTGCACCTCGGGGAGGCGCTCGGCGGCACGATCCTGCTCGCGGTGGCGACGAACCTCCCCGAGATCGCGATCACGGTGAGCGCGGCGGTGTCCGGTGACCTCTCCGTCGCGATCGGCAACATCCTGGGCGGCATCGGCATCCAGACCGTGGTGCTGGTGATCCTCGACATCGCAGGGAAGAAGCCGCTCACCTACCTGGCGGCGTCCCTCTCCCTCGTGGTGGAGGCGGCCGTGGTGCTCGGTGTGCTCGGCATCGCGGTGATGGGCACGCAGCTGCCGAAGAACCTGATGCTGCTGCACATCACGCCGGCCGGTCTGCTCATCGTGGTCGCGTGGATCGTCGGCCTCGTGCTGCAGCGTCGCGCCGGGAAGAAGATGCCCTGGCACGAGAACGGCAAGGCGCCGGACAGTCAGCAGCAGGAGCAGGGCAGCAGCCGCACGCAGACCGAGCGCGAGCAGGCGAAGACGAGCACCGCGAAGTCGGTGCTGATCTTCTCGGTCGCGGCCCTCGCGACCCTGGTCGCGGGCGTCGCCCTCGAGCTGTCCGGTGACGCCGCCTCGAAGCACGTGGGGCTGTCCGGCATCCTGTTCGGCGCGACCGTGCTCGCCCTCGCCACGTCGTTGCCCGAGATCTCCACAGGCCTCACCGCCGTGAAGCACGGCGACTACCAGATGGCGATCGGCGACATCTTCGGTGGCAACGCGTTCCTGCCGGTCCTGTTCTTCATCGCTACCCTGATCTCGGGGAAGGCGGCGCTTCCCCAGGCGGGGAAGGCGGACATCTACCTCACCGCGGTCGCGATGGTGCTGACGCTCGTCTACCTGTTCGGCGTGCTCTTCCGGCCGAGGAGGCAGATCCTGCGGATGGGCGTCGACTCGCTCGTCGTGCTGCTCGTGTACCTGGCGAGCGTCGGCGGCCTGTTCGCGATCGCGGCCGGGGGCTGAGCCGCCGCGGGTCGCGGCCCGCCGGCGGGGCCGGGCGCTCCGCTCAGCCGAGCGAGGCGATCGCCTCCGAGATCGTCTGGTCACCGCTCGTCAGGTCGAACTGCGCCCCGATCGTCGAGTCGTCCTCGAGCACCGCGACCAGCACGGCCGCGACGTCGGCCCTGGCCACGTCGCCCCGCGGGAGGTCCGCGCCCATCCGCACGGCGTCGGTCGCCGGGCCGTCCGTCAGCCGGCCGGGACGGATGATCGTCCAGTCGAGGTCGCTCGACCTCAGCGCCGTGTCGGCGTCGCGCTTCGCCTCCACGTACGCGCGCCAGACCGGCTCGGTGTCGTCGGGCAGCGGCGCATCGACACCCATCGCGGACACCTGCACGAAGCGCCGGATGCCGGCCCGCTTCGCGGCCTCGATCGACTTCAGCGAGCCCTCGAGGTCGACGGTCCGCTTGCGCTCGGCGTTGCCGTCCGCGCCGCCGCCGGCGGTGAAGACGACCGCATCCGCACCGCCGAACGCATCGACGAAGTCGCCGACGTCGCTGCCCTCGATGTCGAGCAGGTAGGGGACCGCGCCGGTGGCCTCGATGTCCGCCCCCTGCTCCTGGCGGCGGATGAGGGACCGCACGACGTGCCCCTGCTTGTCGAGGGCGGATGCGGTCAGCAGGCCGATGCGGCCGTGGCCGCCGACGATGACGAAGGTGCTCACGGGGCGCGACGATAACCACCACGGATGGACGGCACGTGAGGGAATGCTTGAGCGCCTGACGCGGTTGCATCCCGCATGGCCACGCAGACCCTCACGCTGGAGAACCACAACGAGACGGTCGAGAAGGGCACCGTCCTCATCGACTTCTGGGCCGCCTGGTGCGGTCCGTGCCGCCAGTTCGCGCCCGTGTACGAGCAGTCGAGCGAGCAGCACCCCGACATCACCTTCGCCAAGGTGGACACCGAGGACCAGCAGCAGCTGTCCGCGATGTACGGCATCACCTCGATCCCCACGCTGGTCGTGTACCGCGACGGCATCCCGATCTTCGGCCAGCCCGGCGCGCTGCCCGGTCAGGCCCTCGAGTCGCTGATCGAGCAGGTGCAGTCCCTCGACATGGACGAGGTCCGCGAGCAGTGGGCCGCCCAGCAGGCCCAGGCGCAGGCCGCCGAGGCGGCCGCCGAGGCCTGACCCCGATTCCTCCCAGGGCCCGCTCGGATACGTCCGAGCGGGCTCTTCGTTCCCCGCCCCCGTTCGCTCACTGCCCGTTCAGGCTGGTCGCGCAGCCTGGTCGCTCGTGACTGACACGACAACGACCGCGTCCGGCGCCGGCACCTTCGCGCTCGGCGACCTCTCCATCCACCGGCTCGGCTTCGGCAGCATGCAGCTGACCGGTCCGGGCGTCTGGGGGCCGCCCCAGGACCACGACGAGGCGATCCGGGTGCTGCGGCGCGCGGTGGAGCTGGGCGTCGACTTCATCGACACCGCCGACTCCTACGGCCCGTACGTCGCCGAGGAGCTCATCGCCGAGGCGCTGCACCCCTATCCGGACGGCCTGGTCATCGCCACGAAGGCAGGGCTGACCCGCAGCGGCCCGAACGTCTGGGAGCAGGTGGGCCGGCCCGAGTACCTCCGGCAGTGCGTGCACATGAGCCTGCACCGGCTGGGCGTCGAGCGGATCGACCTCTGGCAGCTGCACCGCATCGACGCGAAGGTGCCGGTCGAGGAGTCCCTCGGCGCCGTCAAGGAGCTGCAGGACGCCGGCCTGATCCGGCACGTCGGCCTCTCCGAGGTGTCC